>JAKDLQ010000256.1 GCA_030452775.1 Micrococcales bacterium
GCCGTGGCACCGGTGCCGGCGCCGACGTTGCCTTGCACGACAGGCGAGTCCGAGGCCGCTCCGTATGCCGCCCTCCCGTCCTCCGCGCGCGGGTGGTGGCCCCACGCACCGCCGCGTCCGAGGTCGAAGAGGATGGCCGCGGGGACGATCGGCACGACGTGACCCGGAGACCCCATCGGCCAGCCGAGGCCGGCGGTGAGAAGCGCGTCCATGACTCCGTCGGCCGCTGCCAGACCGAAGGCGGACCCGCCCCCCAGGACGATCGCGTTGACGCGGTCGACGAGGTTGCGGGGGTCGAGCAGATCGGTCTCCCGGGTGCCCGGCCCGCCACCGCGGACGTCGACGCCGGCGACCGCGCCGGCCGGGGGTGTGAGGACCACGGAGACGCCGGTCAGCCAGCCCGGCTCATCCCGAGTGTGATGCCCCACCCGGAAGCCCGCGACATCGACGAGAGAGTTCGTCGGGCCCGGGCGACCCGGCGGATCCATGGGATCCGTGGGATCGGGGCGGCCCGGCTCGTCGCCGCCGGTCATGGCCGTTCTCGCAGATCGATCTCCATGAGCCGGTCCGGAGAGGCGAACCCGAACCGTCCGTAGAAGGCCCGGGCGCTGGCACCGGTGGCATTGACCCGGATCCAGGCCACGTCGCTGCTGCGGGCCCAGGTCAGCAGGCTCTCGGTCAACGCCTGGCCCACGCCTCGCTGACGATGATCGGGCGCGACGAAGTGGGTGTTGAGGTAGAGCCAGCTGGCATCCGGTCGGCCGGGCAGCGGCAACGGTCGAATCCGTCGGGTGGCCAGGACCCCCGCGTGCTCACTGCGGCATTCGGCGATCCACGTCGGCCGGTCCGGGCGTTCGGCCAGCCAGAACTCGGCGAAACGGTCGAGGTAGCCCGGCTCGGACTGCATCCCGAGCTCCCGGGCGAACTGCAGGTGAAGGGCCGCGACGACGAGCGCATCGTCGGCTCCCGCGCGGCGGATCCTCACATCGACCATGGGGGAAGTGAATCACGAGCCCGCGCCCGGGCGCCTTCGATGGAGATCAGACGTTGAGGCCGAGGCGGCGGGTCGTCCGCGCGCGCTGGCGACTCGAGCGCATCCGGCGCAGCCGCTTGATGAGCATCGGGTCGGCCTCGAGAGCGGCCGGATCATCGAGCAGGGCGTTGAGCACCTGGTAGTAGCGCGTCGAGCTCATGTCGAAGAGCTCCTTGATGGCCTGCTCCTTGGAGCCGGCATACTTCCACCACTGCCGCTCGAAGGCCAGGATCTCCTGATCCCGCCCGCTGAGCCCGCTCTCGCCGGTGCGGGCCTGCTCCACGGCGTGATCTGTGTCCATCGTCCCTGTCTCACTGCCTTTGTCTCGCGGTCGCGGTCCCACTGCTGTCATGCTGCGGTCGTGCTGCGGTCGTGCTGCTCGGTCGGCGCGCCCGCGAGGGGGCCGGCTCCCGTCCACACCCTAGACCGAAATGACACGGATGTCATTCACCTGAGGGCGTCGCCCTCTGCCGCCCTCGCCGCGGACCATGGCGGTCTCAAGGCGGAGGACCTCCTGACGCGCTCACGCCATGGAGTCGAGGATGGCAACGATGTCATCCGTCGTCGTGTGGGGATTGACGATGGCGAACCGGGTCATCGTCTCGCCGCGGTGCGATGTCGGTACGACGAACGCACTCGCTTCCGCCAGCAGCCGCTCGCTCCACGCCTGATAGTCAGCAGGTGTCCAGCCGAGCCGGCGAAAGACGACGACCGACAGGTCGGGCTCGCGAACAGCTTCGAGGTAGTCGCGACGACCGATCTCCTCGGCAGCGAACCTGGTCACGGCGAGGGTGCCCTCGATCGCCTCGACGTAGGCGTCGGTGCCGTGCACGGCGAGCGAGAACCAGAGCGGCAGTCCGCGGACCCGTCGGCTGAGGCCGACCGAGTAGTCGGTGGGGTTCCACTCGGGCGACTCGGTGAGCACGTCGAGATAGGACGCTCGCTGGGTGTGGGCCGCCCGGGCCAGCCCTGGATCGCGATAGACCAGCGCGCAGCAGTCGAAGGGGGCGAAGAGCCACTTGTGCGGGTCGACGATGAACGAGTCGGCGAGTTCGACCCCGTCGAAGAGCTCGCGGACCGATGGTGCGGCCAGACCGGCCCCGCCATAGGCCCCATCGACGTGGAACCAGATCCCGTACTCCCGGCAGACCGCGGCGACCTCGGCGAGGTTGTCGACGACGCCGAAGTTCGTCGTGCCGGCCGTCGCGACGACGGCGAAGAAGGTCTCGGGACCCTTCGCCTCGATCACCTCGCGCAGGGCGTCGCCTCGCAGTCGGAGCTGGTCATCGACATGGACACCGCAAACCTCGGCGTCCATCACCGCCGCCATCGACACGATGGATGAGTGCGCGTTGTCGGTGGCTGCGATCCGGTTGGGGCGCTGGGCGTGTCCCGCACGGGAGGCACGCTCCCTGGCCGTATGCCGCGCAGCCACCAACGCCGAGAGGTTGCCGATGGTGCCGCCCGGGACGAAGACGCCACCGGCCGAGTCCGGCAGACCCGCGAGGTCGGCGATCCATCGCAGCGCCTGGTTCTCCGCGAAGACCGCGCCGGCCCCCTCCAGCCAGGAGCCGCCATAGATGGACGAGGCCCCGACGACGACGTCGAAGGCGGCCGCCTCACGGGTCGGCGCCCCCGGGATGAAGGACAGGAAGCGCGGGTGGTCGGTGGACAGGCACGCCTCCGCGAGAGTGTGCTCGTAGAGGTTCATGGCCTGCGTCACGCCGAGCCCCTCCGGCGTGATCGTCTGACCGACCCGCTCCTCGAGTTCGGCCTGGGACAGGGGTCCGTCGAGCGGGATCGGGTCGAGGAACAGGCGCCGTCTGGCGTAGTCGAGCGCCTGGTCGATGGCAAACGGGCCGGAGTTGGTGACGAAACTCTGCACGCAGGCATGCTAGTGGTCAGGCGACTCTGCCAACTGGTGGCTCAGAACGTGTCTTGCAATGCGTTCGGTGTGGTCGAGGCTGATGCCGTCGGTACTGCGATACGAGGTTCCTCTTCCCCGCGCTGAGTCGAGTGGCCCCCACAAACAAAACCCAGAACGGGTTTTAGGGGGCCAACAACCCGACAAATAGTACAACAAGAAGGGAAGATTAATAAAAACAA
>JAKDLQ010000257.1 GCA_030452775.1 Micrococcales bacterium
CGGCGAACTGCCAGAGCACCGTGACGATGCCTGCGGTCATGAGGGTGATGAGGACCCAGCCGGGGACGTCTCCCCGGTCCCGGCGTCCGCCGATCCGCGTGACGACCGCCGCGCAGATGATCTCCTGGTGGCGGCGGGTGGCCCTGATGATGCTGGTCATGGCGTCTCTTCCTGTCGTGATCGGCTCAGTTGGCCGATCGGCTGAGTTGGCTGGGACTTGTTGTTGGGGTCGGTCGGACTGGTCGGAGGGCTTGGGCTGCTCAGATGGTGAAGTTGAGGAGGCTGAAGCCGGGATAGACGGCGAAAAGGATGGTGACCGGCAGGATGAGGAACACGACGGGGATCATCATGAGGATCTCCTTCTTGCCCCCCGCCTCCATGAGCTGACGTCGTCCGTCCTCGCGCACGTCCTGCGCCTGGGCCCGGAGCACGTCCGCCAGTGGCGTCCCGCGTTCGACCGCGACCACGATGCCGTCGACGAACCGGCTGAGGCTCATCAACCCGGTGCGGCTGGCCAGGCCCTGCAGGGCGGTGGGCAGGTTGGCGCCCGCGCGCGCGTCGGCGAGACAGCGGCGCAGCTCGTCGGAGAGTTCGCCGTGTGAGAGTCGGCACACCCGCTCGAGAGCCCCGATCGCGCCCTCACCGGCGCTGACCGCGAGCGCGAGCAGCTCGGCGACGACGGGGAACTCGACGAGCATGCGCTCTTCGCGCTTGGCGGCCGATCGCGACAGGGCATAGTCGCGAACGACCATTCCGCCGATGCCGCCGACGATGACGAGCATGACGAGAGCGACCACGGAGACTCGGCGCTGGGACAGGGCGAGCAGCAGGTTGAGGCCGAGTCCGAGGCACGCGCCGGCCACACCCCAGATCACCTGCTCGGCCCGGAAGCGCTCGACGTCGGCGGCCTCACCTGCCCGCAGTTGTCTTCGCATGACCGAGGACGCTCCGCCGAAGGCTCGTTCGATGAGGGCGCCGCCCGAGTGCAGATAGGGCGCGAGGATCTCCCCCAGCCCGAACGGGCCGCGGGCGGGGGCCTGTTTGGCGAGCAGCCGTGAGGGCCGTGGGGTGTCTCGCAGGTAGGGCCCGATGCGCTGGTCGAGGCTCGGCTGCCGGCTGGCGGGGAGCCCGGCCACGATGAGGGCGAGACCCGAGAGCAGGATCAGGCCTATGGCGGCCCCCGCCCAGGACCACGGCGCCGCCGCGAACTCGACGACCCCACCCGCCATGGCGTTCATCGCAGGACCCGCTGTTCTTCGGGAAGTCGCCCGATGCGCATCATCAACCTGTAGGCGACGAGGCAGACGCCGCCGCCGGCCAAGAGGATCGCCCATCCGGTGGGGCGCGAGTAGGCCATCAGCGACTCGCCTCGCATGGCCAACATCGCGAGGACGATCCAGGGCGCGGCCACGGCGAGCCGGGCCGCACTGACGGTCCAGCCCTGTCGGGTCTCGAGCTCGGCACGGGTGCGCGAGTCCTCGCGGAGGAACATCGACAGGGTGCGGAGCAGACGCCCCAGATCGCTGCCACCCACCTCACGGGCCAGGCGCAGCGACTCCACCAACCGGTCGGCGACGGGGTCGCTCAGGCGTTCCTTGAGCAGGTCGAGGCAGTGGTGGAAGCGGCCGGTCGCCCGATAGTCCTCGGCGAAGGCCGCGAACGCCGGACGGAGCTCCTCCGGGCCACGCACGGCCAGCTGGGCGAGCGCCTCCGGCAGGGCGAGGCCCGCCCGGACCCCCGAGGTGATGTTGTCAACGGCGTCCGGCCACAGGTCGCGCAGCTTGGTGCGACGGTCCCGCGCTCGCATGCGCACGAGGGTGAGCGGCATACTGCCGACGATGAGCGCGAAGCAGAGCGAGATCGGCACGACGCCCACGAAGACCATGAACGCGAGGAAGGTCAGCGTCGCCAGCACCACCGAGCCCACCACGAGGTTGGTGGGCGTGACCGACGCATAGCCGGCCTGGTTGAGATGGTCGCGCAGTTCGGCCGCGAAAGGATGAACACGACGAGGTCGTGGGATCTCGGACTGGGGCCAGAACGACCAGTAGATGCAGAAGACGCCGGCGCCGAGGATGAGGCCGATCGTGATGGGAGACATCAGCCCGGCTCCCCCTGCGCCAGGAGAGCCGCCACGTCGTAGCCCGCCCGCTCGAAGGCCTCGCGGTGCGGCGGGAACCCGTCGGCGCGCACGAGGCGACCCGCCTTGGTGACGAAGAGGTCGGCGATCTCGATGATGTCACCCTCGGTCCGTCCCGGTACCGCTGCGACCTCGCGGATCCGGCGCGTGCCATCGCGCTCGAGCGCGACGTGGATGACGAGGTCCACCGATGCCGCCACCGTGGGAACGACGAACCTCGAGCCGACGTTCTCGCCGGCGAGCAGGGGCAAAGTGCACATCTTGGTGACCGCCTCGCGCGCGCTGTTGGCATGGATCGTGCACATGCCGGGGACGCCGGAGTTGAGGGCAATGAGCAGATCGAGGCTCTCCTCCTGGCGCACCTCCCCGACGATGATCCGAGAGGGGCGCATCCGCAACGCTTCCTTGACGAGCCGGCGCAACGGCACCTCGCCGGTGCCTTCCAGACTCGGCTGACGACACTGCATCGCCGCCACGTCGCGCAAGGGGAGCTTGAGCTCGAAGACCTCTTCGCACGTGACGACTCGCTCACGCGGCGGGATCGCCGACGCCAGGCAGTTGAGCAGGGTCGTCTTGCCGGCCTGGGTGCCACCGGCGACGAGGATGTTGAGCCCACTGGCAACGGCTGCCTCGAGAAAGGTCGCCGCCTGCCGGGTGACCGTGCCGAGGCGGACCAGGTCATCCAGGTGATCGGCCTTGACGACGAACTTCCGGACGTTGACCGTCCAGTGCTGCCGCGTGATGTCGGGAATGACGACGTGCAGCCGCGACCCGTCCGCCAGGGTCGCGTCGACGAAAGGCGATGAGAGGTCGACGCGGCGGCCACTGGCCTTGAGCATCCGTTCGACGAGGTCCCGGACGCCGTCGGACGTCAGGATGGTCGGTGTCAGCTCTGCGATACCGTCCCGCGCGACAAAGACCTTGGTCGGCTCGTTGATCCAGATCTCCTCGACCGTCGGATCATCGAAGTACTGCTGCAGG
>JAKDLQ010000258.1 GCA_030452775.1 Micrococcales bacterium
CTTCGAGGGGCTCATCGAGGCGCGCCAGTTCGTCCACGTCATCGAGGCCCGGCAGGGACAGAAGATCGGCTGCGTCGAGGAGATCGCCTGGCGCAACCGCTGGATCGCCGACGAGGACCTGGCACGGCACGCCGACGAGCAGGCCAAGAGCGGCTACGGCGGTTATCTGCACGGGCTGCTCGATGAGGGACGCGGGGCGGTGTGATGGACATCCGGCCCCTGCGTATCGCGGGCGGGTGGGAGGTCACCCCTCGGCAGTTCTCCGACGATCGCGGCGTCTTCCTCGAGTCCTTCCGAGGCGACCGGCTCGCCGAGGTGATCGGGCACCGGATGGACGTGGTGCAGTCCAACGTCTCCGTCTCCGCACGAGGGACGGTGCGGGGGATCCATTTCGCCGACGTCCCGGTCGGTCAGGCGAAGTACATCACCGCGGCGTGCGGGTCGTTCATCGACTATGTCGTCGACCTCCGAGTCGGCTCACCGACCTTCGGCGAGTGGGACAGCGTGCTGCTCGACACGGTCGACCGGCGGGCCGTCTACCTGTCCGAAGGGCTCGGGCACGCCTTCTGTGCCCTCGAGGACGACACCACCGCGCACTACCTCTGCTCCGCGGTGTACACCCCGAGCGCCGAGCACGGTGTCAACCCGCTCGACCCGCAGATCGGGCTGACCTATCCCGCTGGTGTCACGCCGCTGCTCTCGCCCAAGGATGCCGCCGCGCCGACCCTCGCGGACGCCGCCGAGTCGGGTCTGCTGCCCACCCATGACGCCTGCCTCAGCTATGTGGCCACCCTGGCCGCCGACCGCCGCTGAGGGTCGTCGCCACGATTCAGGCTCGTCCGTCGCTTCTCGACTCGCGGGGTGGCGCGGACTGAGGGCGGACGAGGCCAACTCCGCTCTGCTGGCTCTCCTCGTCTCGCGGTGGCACGGGTGCCGCATCGACGCACCGACGTCCTGGGTGTCGCGGCTCACCTGTTCGCACAGGTCCCACCGCCGGTGCCCCGGAGCCCGGTCGGCACAAGGTGGCCACTCGAGGACGTGACTTCTCGGATCGCGCTGACAGGTCAGCGTTGGTAATCTGCGGCATACAGGGACATTTCGGCCACCAGCGACCCTGTAGTCAGGGGACCACGAGCAATGCCTCATCAGGCCAGTACCGCTCCATCCGCCGTGATGGCAGCGTATGACCAGCAGCAGCGTTTCGATCGGATGCGTGCTGCGCGGCGGATGGTGCGCGCGCTGACGATCAGCGCACTGGTGGCCCATGCCGTGATCACGCTGCTCGTGGGACGCTCGACGGGATCGGGCTCCGGGCTCGTGCGGGTCCTGATCGGCGGTGCGCTGCTCGCCTGGGGGGTCGCCTTCGTCTGCGACTATCGCGTCCACTCCAACCGGCTCAACTCGCGGATGATCATGATGCGTCTCCGCTCGGTCGAGGCTTCCCTGGACGAGCTCCAGCGACTGGGCGGTCCCGACCAGGGGCGCTCGGGCCGGCCGGGGGCGTCGTCGTGAGCCGCCCTGGGCGAGAGGCGCTGCGCGATCAGCTGCGCCGCCTCGAGGCTGAACTCGACGCGTCCGAGGCCAAGGTGGGGCGGGCCCTCGCCGCGGGCACGCTGGCAGCCATCCTCGGCACACTGGGCATCATCCTCGCCGTCGCGATCAACGCGTACTTCCTCGCCGGCTAGGCAGAGCCGCCGCCATGCACTCATCTCGGGCCGGTCGGCGGTGCTCCGTAGACGCGACCAGGAGACGTCGACCAGGAGACGTGGATCAGTAGACCCGGCCCGGGTTCATGATGCCGAGTGGGTCGAAGAGTGCCTTGACCGCACGTTGCCTGGCCATCTCCGCCTCCCCGAGCTCCCGGGGGAGGTAGCGCTTCTTCAGCGAGCCGATGCCGTGCTCACCGGCGATCGTGCCTCCGAGGTCGAGCGCGAGCCCGACGATCTGCCCGAACGCGTTCTCGGCCCGCTCCCGGCTGCCCTCGATCGCAGGGTCGAAGAAGATCGCGGGATGCAGGTTGCCGTCACCGCCGTGCCCGGACACCGTGACCTCGACGCCGAGCCGGTCGCAGATCTCGCGGATCGAGCGGATCAGCTGCGCCAGGGCGCCGACGGGTACGCAGACGTCCTCGTAGAAACGGCTGCCGTGGGCCTCCATCGCTGCATTGAGGGCTCGTCGCCCCTCCAGCAGCGCGTCGGCCCCTCCAGCAGCGCGTCGGCCTCTTGAGCATCGTCGGCGACGGCCACCTCGCCGGCTCCGGCGGCCGTGAGCAGTGCGGCATACCGCTTCACGTCCTCGCTGGTGTGATCGGGCCGGTCCGACTGCACGATGAGTGCCGCAGCGCAGTCTTGCGGGAAGCCGTAGTCGGCCAGCTGCTGGATCGCCTCGATGCTCGTCCGGTCGAGGATCTCGAGCAGGCTCGGGCGGTGCCGGTCGGCCCGCAGCGCGACGATCCCGTCGATCGCTTCGTCCAGCGAGCCGAAGGTCGCGAGCACGGTCAGGGCAGGGTCGGGTGCGGGGATGAGCCGTGCCACGACCGAGCTGACCACCCCGAGGGTGCCCTCGGAGCCAACGAACAGGCCGGTCAGATCGTAGCCGGCGACGCCCTTGGCGGTGCGGCGTCCGGTGGTGACGATCTCGCCTCCGGGCAGGACGACCTGCAGTCCGCGGATGTAGTCGGCGGTGACGCCGTACTTGACGCAGCACAAGCCGCCGGCGTTGGTCGCGACGTTGCCGCCGATGGTGCTGGACCCCGACGAGGCGGGATCCGGCGGATAGAAGAGACCGACCTCGGCGGCCGCGCGCTTGACATCGGCGTTGACGGCCCCCGGCCCGGCCACGACGTAGCCCTCGGCCGCATGGACCTCGATGCCGTTCAGGGCCTCGACGTTGAGGACGTAGCCGCCGTCCACTGCGACGGCACCGCCCACCACTCCGGTGCGCGCCCCCTGGGGGACCACCGGTATGCCGTGTGCCTGGGCATGCTGCATCACCGCCACGATGTCGCCCCGATCCCTGGCGCGGATCACCATGAAGTCCGCCGGCCCGCTCACGCCGGGGCTCGCGTCGATCGCATAGGTCGCGGCGACACCGCGATCGGAGACCACCGCCCGGTG
>JAKDLQ010000259.1 GCA_030452775.1 Micrococcales bacterium
ACACCTCTCACCGAGGCGCTCTTCAACCCGAGCTCGCTGGCGATCGTCGGCGCCTCGGACGACCCCACGAAGTATGGTGCTTGGCTTGCCGCGCGAGCGCTGCGAGGAACGATCCCGGTCCATCTGGTCAACGCCGCTCGCTCCACAGTCCTCGGCCATCCGACCGTGCCCACGGTCAGCGCGGTGGGCGGGCAGGTCGACCTTGCCGTCATCGCCGTCCGGGCCGATCGCTTCGAAGAGGCTGTGGACGATGCGCTCGTGTCAGGCGTGCGGGCGCTCGTCGGCATCACGGCAGGTCTCGGCGAGTTGGGCGGCGGTAGGCTGGCCCACCAGGCGGAGGTCGTCGAGCGGATCAGACGGTCCGGCGGAAGACTGCTCGGACCCAACTGCCTTGGAGTGCTCGACCACTCGACCGGACTCGACGCCAGCGTCAACGACTTCCCACACGGCTCCATCGCCCTGATCTCCCAGAGCGGCAACGTCGCGATCGACGTGGGCATCAGACTGGCCGAGGCGGGCCTGGGTCTGTCGCGCTTCGCCAGCCTCGGCAACCAGGCCGACATCGGCCTGGTCGAGCTGATCGACTCGTGCGTCGACCACGACCAGACACAGGCCATCGCGGTGTATTGCGAGGGCTTCATCGATGGGCGCGCCTTCGTGCGCAGCGCCATCCGGGCCGCACAGGCGGGCAAACCGGTCGTGTTGCTCACCGTCGGGCGCAGCGCCGGATCCCGGCGGGCGGCAGCCTCGCACACCGGCGCGCTGACCTCGCCCGAGGCAGTTGTGCAGGCGGCCTGCCAGGCGGCCGGTGCGCAGCTGGCGGCGAGCCCTGCGCAGATGGTGGACCTCCTGCAGGGCTTACTGCGAATCCGGCCACCGGCGGGACGCAGGGTCGCGGTCATCTCGGACGGCGGGGGTCATGGTGCACTGGCGAGTGACGCGCTCGCCGCCCGCGGATTCGAGGTCGTCCCGTTCGGCACCGAGCTGCGGGCACAGGTCGCCGGCATGCTGCCGCCCCATGCGACGAGCGCCAACCCCATCGACCTCGCCGGCGCAGGGGAAAGAGACCTCGACGTATTCGCTCGCCTGAGCGACCTGCTCGGGCGCAGTCCCGAGGTCGACGCCGTGGTGCTGACCGGCGCCCTCGGCGGCTATCACGTCTATGGTCCCGAGCTGGGCGCGCACGAGGTCCACGTGGCGCGTGAGATCGTCGCGATCGTGGCCGGATCGGGCAGCTCGTATGCCGCGCACCTGATCTTCCCGCAGTCGCCAGCAGCGCAGGTCTTGCAGGCCGGCGGCATCGCGGTGTTTCGCGACGTCGACGCCGCCGCGTGGGTGCTGGATCGACTGACCCGCCCGGACGCGTCCTGCCCGGACGATCTCTCGGAGGCCCGGCTCCCGCAAGCGCCGGTGAGCGGTGGCGACTACTGGAGCGCACGCACCTTCCTCGAGTCCGCGGGGATCCCGTTCCCGAAGGCAGCGCGGGTCACCACGGCAGCCGAGCTTGCCCGGGCATCAGAGCAGTTGGACCCCCCTTGGGCCCTCAAGGCCTTGCTCGACTCACACAAGTCCGACCGCGGCGGAGTGGTCCTCGGCCTCGCCGGACCGGAGCCGCTGCAGGCGGCCTGGCAGCGGCTGCGCGCCACCCTCGGGCCCCCGTCGTTCTCGATCGAGCAGATGGCCGACACCGAGCATGCGGTAGAGCTCATCGTCGGCGTGCGTCGCGACTCGACCTTCGATGTGGTCGTGCTCGTCGGGCTCGGCGGGCTTCAGACCGAGGTGCTGCGCGACACAGCTCTGGCACTCGGGCCGGTCGACGTGCCGACGGCGATGCGCATGATCGAGGGCCTGCGCGGCGCGGCGATCCTGGGCGGATTCCGAGGACGCCCCGCCGTGGACGTGGCGGCTGCGGCGCGCATCGTCAGCACACTGTCGTGGCTGCTCGCGGCCCATCCCGAGATCCGCGAGATCGAGTGCAACCCGGTGCTGGTCCTGCCGGAGGGTGCGATCGCGGTGGACGCCAGGATGGCTCTTGCATAGGAGCAGATGACGACGGTGGCGACGAGAGCTCACCTGTATCAGAACTCCTCGGTGCTCCAGCCGTCCGCGTCGACGAGCAGCAGGGTCGGCGCCGACGCGGCGCCGGCCTGCACGACCACCACGGTCTCCCCCCGGTGACGGTCGGCCAGCTCGTCGTACCCGGCCCCGCCCGGCGTCAGATCTCCGGGCGTCACCTCGACACCGAGGCCGAGCTCCCCGGCCAGCCACGTCACCGCGCCGTCGCCCGCGACATCGTGAGCGGCATACAGCGCGGCGATGCGCTCCCCGGCCAGCCGATCGACGAGCCCGGGCAACTCGCCGAGGGTCTGCGCTTCGAGGACGACGAATCTGGCGGCGCACTGCAGATCACTCACGGATCGACTGTATGCCGTCAGCCCGCTCCCGTCAGGCGGCCCCCGCCTCGAGGGGAGCAAGCCCACGGGAGGACCGGATGACGCCGACGATCTGACCCATGATCTCGTTGAGGCCGAAGTCCTTGGGGGTGAAGACCATCGCCACTCCGGCGGCCCGGAGCGCGGCTGCGTCGGACTCGGGGATGATCCCACCGACGACCACCGGGATGTCGTCGGCACCCGCCTGCCCAAGCCCGGTGAGGATCTGCGGGACGAGCTCCATGTGCGACCCGGAGAGGATGGAGATGCCGACGACGTGAACGTCCTCGGCGACGGCGGCGGCGACGATCTGCTCCGGGGTGAGCCGGATGCCCTGGTAGACGACTTCGAAGCCGGCATCGCGGGCGCGGACCGCCACCTGTTCCGCGCCGTTGCTGTGACCGTCGAGCCCGGGCTTGCCGACGAGGATGCGCAGCTTCTCGCCGAGGTCTTCACCCGTGCGGGCGACGGCGGCGCGCGCTGCGGCACGTCGCTCGGCGGAACCGATCAGCGAGGTCGGCTGCGACTGCACGAAGCGCGCGCGGTGCGCGGCGCGCAGCTGCTCCGGTCGCAGCGCGATGCCCAGCAGAGCGGATGCCTCGGACAGCGCCAGCATGGCGGCGGCATCCTCGTCGAGGGATGCCGTGGCCGCCGGCTCCCCCTGGGCGCCGAACGAGACC
>JAKDLQ010000260.1 GCA_030452775.1 Micrococcales bacterium
CGCCGACCCGGTCGCCGCCGCGATCGGGCAGGTCCCTGGGGCGCGAGTGGCGAGCATCGATCCGAGTCTCGCGGACACGGCTGCCTTCTGCGCGACCTATGAGGTCGCGCCCGAGGCGTCCGCCAACTGCGTCGTGGTGGCGGCCCGGCGCGGTGAGGTGACAACCCTTGCCGCGGTCATGGTGCTGGCGAGCGACCGCGCCGACATCAACCGGGTCGTACGCAAGCACCTCGGTGCCCGCAAGATCTCGTTCGCCGATCAGGCCGAGGCGCAGGCGCTCACCGGGATGCAGCAGGGCGGCATCACCCCGATCGGTCTCCCCAGCGGATGGCCGATCCTCGTCGACGAGGGCGTCGCCGCCGCCGGCCCGGTCGTCATCGGTGCGGGCGTGCGCGGGGCCAAGTTGCTCGTCGACGGCGCCGCCCTCGCCCGCCTGCCCCACGCCGAGGCCCTCGCCCTGACCACCAGCCCTGCTTGATACCGTCTTCGGCGTGCAGACCCTCGTGACGGACCCGGCGACCGAGTCTTCTCACCTGACCCGGCCGCGGTTGCGACTCGGGATGGCCCTGCTCGCGGCGACGGCGACCGTCCTCGTGATCGGCCTGCCCGCGGACATCATCTCCAACCCGGTCTTCGGCCGCGAGGTCCCGGTCCGTCCGTGGGAGCTGCCGGTCCTGCTCGCCACCGGTGCACTCACCGGCCTATGGTTCGGTCTGCAACGGCGCGGTGAGGTCCCCGACGGCGGGAGGGCGTCCACGCTCGGCGCCGCCGGGCTCGCGCTGTTCGCCGTGGCCTGCCCGGTGTGCAACAAGATCGTCCTGCTCGCCCTTGGGACCTCCGGTGCGTTGGGGATCTGGGCGCCGCTGCAACCGTGGCTCGCCGGACTGTCGCTGGCCGTCCTGCTCGGATCGGTCGCGTATGCCGCCCGCCGCCGGCCGTGCGGTGACGACTCCTGCCGCGCCATCTGAACCTGGTCGAACGCATCGGGGCCGGGCAGTGCCCTCGCTCAAGCGCCGGTACGTTGGGGCCATGAGCGCCGCCCCGCAGACCGCCACAGAGATCGCCCCTGAGATCGCTACGGAGATGACGTATCGCCCCCTCGGCGACAGTGGCCTGACAGTCTCGGCTGTCGGCCTGGGCTGCAACAACTTCGGGCGCCGCCTCGACGAGGAGGCCACGCGCGCGGTCGTGCGGGCCGCCCTCGACGCGGGCATCACGCTCTTCGACACGGCCGACGTCTATGCCCAGGGCGCGAGCGAGGAGCTGCTCGGCCGGGCCCTCGGAGCCGAGCGGGACAACGTCGTGCTGGCGACCAAGTTCGGCATGGACATGCAGGGCTCGAACGGCCCGGACTGGGGGGCTCGCGGCTCGCGCCGCTACATCCGCCGCGCGATCGAGGCGAGCCTGCGCCGGCTCGGCACGGACTGGATCGACCTTTACCAGTACCACCGCCCGGACACGGTCACCCCCATCGAGGAGACCCTGGCCGCCCTTGACGACCTCGTGCGCGAGGGCAAGGTCCGGTACCTCGGCTCGAGCAACCTCGACGCCTGGCAGGTCGTCGATGCCGACTGGACCGCGCGGACGGCCGGCACGACGCGCTTCGTCTCCGCCCAGAACGAGTACTCGCTCCTTCAGCGCGACGTCGAGGACGAGCTCGTCCCCGCGTGCCGCGGCGTGGGTGTCGGCTTGCTCCCGTTCTTCCCGCTCGCATCGGGGCTGCTCACCGGGAAGTACCGCCGGGGAGAGGCTGGGCCCGAGGGGACGCGTCTCGCCGGTCAGGACGCCCGCCTCTGGGAGGCGGACTGGGACACGATCGATGCCCTCGATGCGTATGCCGCCGAGCGCGGTCTGCGTCTGCTCGACGTCGCGGTCGGGGGACTTGCGGCGCAGCCCGCCGTGGCCAGCGTCATCGCGGGGGCGACCACGCCGGCGCAGGTGGGCGGGAACGTCCGGGCCGGGCTCTGGCGCCCGAGTGCCGCGGACCTCGCCGCCCTGGACGCGATCACCGCCGAGCGCTGACCATCGACCCGATCGAGTCCGGACCTGCTTGACTGTGGCCATGTCACGAGAGTTGCGGGTGATCCCCGTCCCCGGGTACGGGGCCGAGGATGTCCTCGTCACCGAGGCCGGAGTCTTCACCGGCACCAAGGACGGGAGCATCTTCCGGATCACCCGGGACGGCGATCGCATCGAGCGGGTGGCAGCCACCGGTGGCCGGCCCCTGGGGATCGAGTCCCTTCCGGATGGGCAACTTCTCGTGTGCGACGCCCAATCCGGTCTGCTCTCGGTCGACCCGGAGTCCGGGTCCGTGACGACGTTGGTCCGCGAGATCGATGGCCGGCCCATGCGCTTCTGCAACAACGCCGCGGTCAGCAGCAACGGTGACATCTACTTCTCCGACAGCTCGACCGAGTACAGCATCGAGCAGTGGAAGGCCGACCTCATCGAGGACACCCGCACGGGACGGTTGCTCGTGCGCCGCGCTGATGGCTCGGTCGAGGTGCTGCTCACCGCTCTGGCCTTTGCCAACGGTGTGGCGCTCGCGCCGGACGAGTCGTTCGTCGCGGTTGCCGAGACTGGTGCGCGGACCCTCGTGCGGCTCTGGCTCACCGGGGACCGGGCCGGGCAGCGCGACCTCCTGGTGGACGACCTGCCGGGCTATCCCGACAACATCTCGCGCGGGAGCGACGGCCTCATCTGGGTCAGCATCGCCTCGCCGACCGACCCGGTCGTGGAGGCGATGCAGCGCGGACCCATACTCCTGCGCCGGTCCGTCACCAAGATCCCTGCCGCGATCCAACCCAAGCCCAAGCGGACGGTCCGTGCGATGGCCTTCCGTCCGGGTGGCGCGCTGGCCCGCGACGAACAGGTCGCCACCGACCGGTTCCACATGGTCACCGGGGTGCGGGAGCATTCCGGTCAGCTGTGGCTCGGCAGCCTGGAGGAGCCCGCGATCGCCGTCCTGGACCTCGACTGAAGCCCTCCCCGGCGAGGCCGTCCCGCTCTCAGTGAGTCGAGTGGCCCCGTTGTCCACAGACCTTCGGGGGGGGGGGCGGTGGGTGTCGGGGGCACTCGCCGTGGGGCGGGG
>JAKDLQ010000261.1 GCA_030452775.1 Micrococcales bacterium
GGCGACTCGACACCTGGCGAAAGGCCCTGTCCGGCAGCCGTGGCCCTGTCGCCGATCAGACAGTCGACGGCATCAGGGCCGCACTCGCCGATGATCTCGACAGTCCGCGCGCTCTCGTGGCAGTGGACCGTTGGTCGGCCGGGTCCTTGGATCGCGGCGGCGAGGATCCCGGCGCGCCGGGCGTTCTCGCCCGCGCCCTGGACGGACTTCTCGGCATCCGGGTCTAGGGCCGGTCTGCGGCGATCCCGCGGCGGGGCGGCTCCCGCGGGGCGCGTCGGGCCCGGCCCAGCGGCATACGTCACGATTCGACCCCACCCACCGGAGAGCTCAGCGTCCCGGCTGATCCTCACCTCGCCCACGAAGGTAGCGCTCGAACTCTCGCGCGATGGCATCCCCGCTGGCCTCGGGCAGCTCAGCGGTGTCCTTCGCCTCCTCGAGCGAGCGGACGTACTCGGCGATCTCGTCGTCCGACTGGGCCAGTTCGTCGACCCCCCGCTCCCAGGCCCGGGCATCCTCCTCGAGGTCCCCATGCGGCACGGTGACCCCGAGGAGGGACTCGACGCGCCGGATCAGCCCGAGCGTGGCCTTCGGGGAGGGCGAGCCGCCGGCGTAGTGAGGCACGGCCGCCCAGGCGGAGAGAGCGGGAACTCCCGCATCGGCGCACGCCGAGGACAGCACGCCCACGATGCCGGTCGGCCCTTCGTAGCGGCTCGCTTCGACGTCGTAGCGAGTCATGACGCCCTCCTGCTCGGCCGTGGCGGTGACCGGGATCGGGCGAGTGTGCGGGACGTCTGCGAGCAGCGCGCCGATGGTGAGGATGGTGGTGACACCAAGCTGCGAGGCGAGCTCGATGAGCTCCGTGCAGAAGCTCTTCCAGCGCACCGACGGCTCGATGCCCAGGACGAGGACGACGTCCCGGTCGAAGCCGGTCTCGGTCGCAGCGAGCAGGCGCGTCGTCGGCCAGACCACCGCGCGTCGGCCCTCGGTCTGCAGGAGGCGTGGCCGGTTGACCTGGAAGTCGTAGTAGTCCTCGGGATCGATGGCCGCGAAGAACTCGGCATCCCACACGTCGGCCAGGTGGCGCACGACCGCGGTGGCCGCCTCGCCGGCATCGTTCCATCCCTCGAAGGCCGCGATGAGCACGGGGTTCACCAACTCCGGAGCATCCTCGAACTCCAGCACGTGACCTCCTCGCGCATCGGGCTCGCCACCGGGCCGTGGCACTGGTTCAGCCTATGCCGCCGGCCGTTGAACTGCGCGGTGATCAGGCCTCGGGACGTGGCGGGCATCCCGTGAGATGGTCGACTCAGCGGCCACGACCATCGGTCCGTAGACTCGGCTGGTCAGTGCGCTTGTCTGCTCTGGCCTGTCTGTGTCTACATCGTGTTCGCCCTCGTCTCGTGAGAGGACTCCCGTGACGTCCACCACTGTGATTCGGCCCGATGCCACCGCTGCCCTGTCGACGGTTCTGCGGCAGCGGATCATGATCATCGACGGGGCGATGGGCACGATGATCCAGCGCAGCGGCCTCGGGGAGCCGGAGTATCGGGGCGAGCGGTTCGCGGACTGGCCGAGCGACCTCAAGGGCAACAGCGACGTCCTCGTGCTGACCCAGCCTGAGCTCATCCGCGACATCCACCGGCAGTACCTGCGGGCCGGCGCCGATGTCGTCGAGACCAACACGTTCTCGGCGACCCGGATCGCCCAGACCGACTTCGGGACGCAGGATCTGGCCCGGGAGATCAACCGCGAGGGTGCTCGCCTGGCGCGGGAGGCGTGCGCGGAGCTCGCCACTCCCGACCGTCCCCGCTGGGTGGCCGGGGCGATCGGCCCGACCAACCGCACCGCGTCGATCTCCCCGGACGTCAACGATCCCGGCGCGCGCAACACGAGCTTCGACGAGCTCGTGGAGGCCTACCTCGAGCAGGCTCGCGGGCTCGCCGAGGGCGGCGCAGACCTGCTCCTCGTGGAGACCATCTTCGACACGCTCAATGCCAAGGCGGCGATCTTCGCGCTGGAGACCCTCTTCGAGGAGCACGAGCGACGCTGGCCCGTGGTCATCTCGGGCACCATCACCGACGCGTCCGGACGCACCCTGTCCGGACAGGTGACCGAGGCGTTCTGGCACTCCGTGCGGCACGTGCGGCCGCTCGCGATCGGGCTCAACTGTGCACTCGGCGCCCAGGAGATGAGGCCGTATGCCGCCGAGCTCAGTCGTCTCGCCGACACCTTCGTATCCGTGTACCCCAACGCCGGCCTGCCCAACGCGTTCGGGGAGTACGACGAGACCCCGGAGCAGATGGCCCTCACCCTCGGGGAGTTCGCCGCGAGTGGGCTGGTCAATCTCGTCGGCGGATGCTGCGGCACCACCCCCGCACATATCCAGGCCATCGCCGCGGCGGTCGAGCACTCGGCGCCTCGGACCCCGGCCGAGCCCTCCGGCGGCATGAAGCTGTCCGGGCTCGAACCGCTGACCGTCACCGACGACAGCCTCTTCGTCAATGTCGGCGAGCGGACCAACATCACCGGCTCGGCGAAGTTCCGCAACCTCATCAAAGCCGGCGACTACGACACGGCCTTGTCGGTTGCCGTCTCGCAGGTGAACAACGGGGCCCAGGCCATCGACGTCAACATGGACGAGGGGATGATCGACGGGGTGGCCGCGATGGACCGTTTCCTCAAGCTCGTGGCGAGCGAGCCGGACATCAGCCGGGTCCCGGTCATGGTGGACTCGTCCAAGTGGGAGGTCATCGAGACCGGCCTCAAGTGCCTGCAGGGCAAGTCGATCGTCAACTCGATCTCGCTCAAGGAAGGCGAGGAGACGTTCGTCGAGCATGCCCGCCTGGTGCGCAAGTACGGCGCCGCTGCCGTGGTGATGGCCTTCGACGAGGAGGGTCAGGCCGACACCCTCGAGCGGCGCATGAAAGTCTGCGCCCGGGCCCACCGGATCCTCACGGAGGACGGCTTCCCGCCCGAGGACATCATCTTCGACCCCAACGCCTTCGCCCTCGCGACGGGGATCGCTGAGCACGCTGCCTACGGTTCGGATTTCATCGAGGCCACCCGGTGGATCAAGG
>JAKDLQ010000262.1 GCA_030452775.1 Micrococcales bacterium
GTGACCGGCGGCGGCGAGCCGTCGCCCGTCCCGCACCCGCCGAGTGCCCCGACAGCGACCCCGAGAGCGACCCCGAGCAGACCGATGCCCATCCGGGCGGCGCGAGGCGTGTGGCTGCGGGATCCACGGGGGCGGCTGGCGGTGCGAGACGTCATGAGGGTGGATTCTCGCACGTGACTTAGGCTGAGATCGTGTCACGAGGTCTGCCCAGCCGCCGCTCGGTGGGCCTGTTCGCGTTCATGATCGTGGCGGTCGCCGCCTGTGCCTGGCTGGGCCTCTGGCAGCTCGGGGTGGCGCAGGACGAGGGGCGCCGGGCGGCTGTTGCGGCTGCTGCCGATCTGCCGAGACAGCCGCTCGCCGAGGTCACCCGGCCCCACGCGCCCTTTGCGGCGGACCTGTCCAACCGCCTCGTCAGCGCCTGGGGGACGTATGCCGCCGAGCGCACGATCATCGTCGTCGACCGCCGGTCGGGCGGCCAGGCGGGGTCGTGGGTCGTGACACCGCTGGTGACGAAGCACGGCACCGTTGCGGTGCTGCGTGGCTTCGTCGAGGGGCCCCCGTCGCTGCGGCCACCGCTGCCGCCGAGTGGGACCGTCGAGGTGCTCGGGACGCTGGGGCCGACGGAGTCGCCGCGTGCCGGCGAGCCGTTGCCTGCCCCCCAGCGCCGGTCGATCGATCTGGCGGAACTCGTCAACGAGTGGCCGGGTGACCTCTACAACGTCGTCCTGCTCGCCTCGGACGAGCGGCTCGTCGGCGCGTCAGGCGCTTCGGGCGCGGTCGACGTGGACGTCGCGGCGACCGGGCTCGTGCGGGTGCCGCCTCCGCAGCTCGATGCATCCCTCAACCTCAAGAACGCCGCCTACGCGATCCAGTGGTGGGTCTTCGGCCTTTTTGCCATCTGGATGTGGTGGAAGATGATGCGAGCAGAGCCTGCCCGACCCGGGCAGCCGGTCGCCCCCAGGGAAGAAGCACACGCGTGAGCACGTACCCGGCCAATCTGGCCAAGCCGAAGCAGATCCGCAGCGCACTCGGCATCTATCGCGTCATGGCGGTCATCGCCGGTATCGCGTTGTTCGTCCTCATCGCCGAGATGGTGATGAAGTACGGTTTCGAGCAGGACAACTTCCTCACGAACAACTGGAGCTATATCCACGGGTTCATTTACATGGGCTACGCCGCGTCCGTCGCCAACCTCGGCCTCAAGGCGGCGTGGACGCTGCAGCGGATCGTGCTCAACCTGCTGGCGGGTTTCGTCCCCGTTGTGCCGTGGATCGCGGAGCACCGCAACACCGTGCAGATCACTGCGATGCTCGAGCGGGCGCGCCGTGCCGGTGACGTGACCGGTGACGTGACCGGCGCCGGGGCCGACGCGGGGGCCGACACGGGAGCGTGACCGGCCCGGCGGCATACGTCATCGTCGGGAGCGGCCGATAGGCTGCGCGCGTGAGTCACCCGCATGACCTTCAGGCCCGGCCCGTCCTCGTCGTCGACTTCGGCGCGCAGTATGCGCAGCTCATCGCGCGGCGGGTCCGCGAGGCAAGGGTCTACAGCGAGGTCGTGCCGCACACGGTGGCGGTGGCCGACGTGCTTGCGCGGAACCCCGCGGCGATCATCCTGTCCGGCGGGCCGAGCTCGGTCTACGAGGACGGTGCGCCGCGGCTCGACCCGGACCTGCTCGATGCGGGGGTCCCGGTGTTCGGGATGTGCTACGGCTTCCAGTCGATGGCGCAGGCGCTCGGGGGGACCGTCGAGCACACCGGTGCCCGCGAGTACGGCAAGACCGATGCGTCGATCACCGGCCCGGACTCGACCCTGTTCGCCGGGCAGCCGACGAGCCAGGTCGTCTGGATGTCGCACGGTGACTGCGTGAGCGAGGCGCCGGAGGGCTTCGCGGTGACCGCGACGACCCACGGCACGCCGGTCGCCGCGATCGAGGACGACGAGCGGCGGCTCTACGGCGTGCAGTGGCACCCCGAGGTGCTGCACTCCGAGCAGGGCCAGCGCGTGCTCGAGAACTTCCTCTGGAAGGGGGCCCGCATCGAGCCCGTGTGGACGGCGGGCAACGTCGTCGACGAGATCGTCGAGTCGGTTCGCGGGCAGGTCGGCTCCGACCGGGTCCTCTGCGCCCTGTCCGGCGGCGTCGACTCATCCGTGGCGGCCGCCTTGGTGCAGCAGGCGGTCGGCGACCAGCTGACCTGCGTCTTCGTCGATCACGGGCTGCTGCGCGAGGGCGAGGCGCTGCAGGTCGAGCAGGACTTCGTCGAGGCGACCGGCGTCGAGCTGATCGTCGTCGATGCCCGAGACCGCTTCCTCACGGCGCTCGCCGGGATCACCGACCCGGAGACCAAGCGCAAGGTCATCGGCGAGCAGTTCATCCGGGTGTTCGAGCAGGCGGCCCGCGATGTCGTGGCTCGGGCCGGCCGGAGTGACAGCGACGCGGAGCACCCAGTCAGGTGGCTCGTGCAAGGCACCCTCTATCCCGACGTCGTCGAGTCGGGTGGGGGAGAGGGCGCGGCCAACATCAAGTCGCATCACAATGTCGGTGGGCTGCCCGATGACCTGCAGTTCTCGCTCGTCGAACCGCTGCGCACGTTGTTCAAGGACGAGGTGCGTCAGGTCGGGCTCGAGCTCGGGGTGCCGGAGACGATCGTCTGGCGTCAACCCTTCCCGGGGCCGGGCCTGGGCATCCGGATCATCGGCGAGGTGAGCGCTCCGCGACTCGCGATCCTGCGGCGGGCCGATGCGATCGCTCGCGAGGAGCTCACCCGTGCCGGCCTCGACCGCGACGTCTGGCAGTGCCCGGTCGTGCTGCTCGCCGACGTGCGCTCGGTCGGCGTTCAGGGTGATGGTCGCACCTACGGCCATCCGGTCGTGCTGCGGCCGGTCGCCTCCGAGGACGCGATGACCGCCGACTGGGTCCACGTGCCCTACGACGTGCTGGCGACGATCTCGACGCGGATCACCAACGAGGTTCCCGAGGTCAACCGGGTCGTGCTGGACGTGACGAGCAAGCCCCCCGGGACGATCGAGTGGGAGTGACCCGGACTGCG
>JAKDLQ010000263.1 GCA_030452775.1 Micrococcales bacterium
GGCGGTCGGGGACGGGAGCGAGCACACCGGCATACGGGATGGGGGAGTGCTTCGATGAGCGGCGGGGTGTGGCGCGACCTCGTCGGGCAGGGACCGACCATCGAGACGCTGTCGCGGGCGGTGGCCGAGCCCGCCGCGATGACGCACGCGTGGCTGTTCACCGGGCCCCCGGGATCCGGACGGTCGATCGCGGCCCGCGCCTTCGCCGCGGCGCTCGAGTGCCCGGGTGGCGGTTGCGGCGAGTGTCGAGAGTGTCGCACCGCGCTCGACGGATCTCACGCCGACGTCGACGTCGTCTCGACGGAGGGCCTGTCGATCAAGGTCGAGCGGGTGCGCCAGCTCGTGCAGCTCGCCGCGATGCGTCCATCGGTCGGCCGCTACCGGATCATCATCATCGAGGACGCGGATCGGCTCACGGCATACACGGACGCCCCTGCCAACGCGCTGCTCAAGGCGCTCGAGGAGCCGACGCCGCACACCATCTGGATGCTCTGCGCGCCGAGCATCGAGGACGTCATCATCACGATCCGTTCGCGCTCACGGCACGTGCGGCTGCGGACGCCGCCGGTCGAGGCCGTCGCCGAGCTGCTCCAACGACGGGACGGGATCGAGGCGCCGATGGCGCTCTACGCGGCGCGCGCGGCCCAGTCCCACATCGGGCTGGCGCGCCGGCTCGCCCGTGATGACGGCGCCCGGATCCGCCGCCACGACGTCGTGTCGATGGCCACCCGGATCGTCGGCGTCGGTGATGCGATCGGCGCCGCCGCCGACCTCGCGCAGATCTCCGACGAGGAGTCGAAGGCCAGCGCAAGCGAGCGCGACGCCGCCGAGAGGACACGCCTGCTCGAGACGCTCGGCGCCGACCCGAGCGCGCGCACCCAGCCGCCGCACATCCGCTCGCAGCTCGCCGCGCTCGAGAGGGAGCAGAAGACCCGCTCCACCCGGCACGCCCGCGACATGATCGACCGGGCGCTCATCGACCTCGCCTCGATCTACCGCGACGCTCTCGTGCTGCACCTGCACTCCGACGTCGACCTCGTCAACCCGGACGCGCTTGACAAGGTCCGGGCGCTGGCTGGCGTGTTCTCCGCCGAGCAGCTCCTCGCCGCGATGGACGCGATCACCGAGGCGCGGGACCGGATCAACGCCAACGTCACACCGCTGCTCGCGCTCGAGGCGATGGCCCTACAGCTGCGGATCCCCCGTGACCTCGGCGTATGAGAGCGCCGACCGGAGTGAGGACGCGAGCGAGGAACGAGTGAGGCCCGGAGCGCAGGGCAGAGGCGCGGCAGACAGGTTGAGCGCCGACCGGAGTGAGGACGCGAGCGAGGAACGAGTGAGGCCCGGAGCGCAGGGCAGAGGCGCGGCAGACAGGTTGAGCGCCGACCGGAGTGAGGACGCTCGCGATGCCCGATCACATTGCTCCGCGGGTTACCGTCTGTCCATGCCTGCACTCTCCTCCGGACGCGCCCGAGCGGTCCTGGCGGCGGTGGTCCTGGCTGCGCTGGTGCTCGCGGGCTGCTCGACCCCCGGACCGGTCAAGATGCCGACCGGGCCGGTCGGCGCCGACAGCGCTCCAGTGCCGGCGCTCGAGAGCTACTACGGCCAGCACTTGGCGTGGGCGACGTGCCATGGGCAGTTCGAGTGTGCGGACCTCATCGTTCCGCTCGACTATGCCAAGCCCGGCAAGAAGGACATCACCATCAAGGTGCTGCGGTACCCGGCCCGCGACCAGGGCAAGCGGATCGGGTCTCTCGTCGTCAACCCCGGCGGGCCCGGAGGCTCCGGCGTCGAGTACGCCCAGGCCCCCGAGGCGGTGGCCGGCCCGTCGGTCCTCAACTACTTCGACCTCGTCGGTTTCGATCCTCGCGGCGTCGGTGAGTCGACGCCGGTGGACTGCCTCGACGACCGGGCGCTCGACACGTTCCTCGGCACCGACCCCACGCCGGATGACCGGGCCCAGGAAGTGGCCCTGCAGGACGAGGGCAAGACGATGGCCGCCGGCTGCGAGGCCAAGAGCGGTCCGATGCTTCCGCACATGTCCACCGAGGACGCGGCGAGGGACATGGACGTGCTGCGGGCCGCGCTCGGGGACGCCCGGCTCACCTACCTGGGCAAGTCCTACGGCACCTTCCTCGGCGCGACCTACGCCGAGCTCTTTCCCCAGCGGGTCGGTCGCTTCGTCCTCGACGGCGTCGTCCCGCCTGACCTGACCAACGCAGAGCTGTCCGAGGGACAGGCCCGCGGCTTCGAACTGGCCACCCGGGCCTATGTGAAGGACTGCATCGACGATGCCGGCAAGGGCGGCTGCCTCCTCGGCAGCACGGTCGATGAGGGGATGCAGTGGATCCGTGACTTCTTGAAAGACCTCGACGCCGAGCCCATCCGCAGCGGCGACCCGGCGGTGCCGGACCTCAATGAGGCCTGGGCATCACTCGGGATGGCCGCGGCACTCTACGACCAAGGCACCTGGGCGTTGCTCACCGATGCCCTGACGAAGGCCAAGGCCGGCGACGGGAGCGAGCTGATGCAGTTGGCCGACGCCTACGCGCGGCGCACGCGTGGCGGCACCTACACCAGCAACATCATGGAGGTCATCTACGCCGTCAACTGCCTTGACCGGCCGGACAGCCCGGACCTGTCCACGTACCGACGGCAGGCCAAGCAGTTCGAGAAGGTTGCCCCGACATGGGGGGAGTTCCTCGCCTGGGGATCGGTGACGTGCGGCGTGTGGCCGGTCAAGGGCGGGCCGGGGCCACACACCATCGCGGCCAAGGGTGCAGGACCGATCGTCGTCGTCGGCACGACCCGTGATCCGGCGACGATCTACGAGTGGTCCGTGCGGCTGCGCGACCAGCTGTCGGATGCCGTGCTCGTCACGTACGACGGCGACGGGCACACGGCCTATCGGCGGTCCAACGACTGCGTGGACGATGCGATCGACGCCTACTACGTGCAGGGGACGGTCCCCAAGGACGGGCTGACGTGCTGAGCGGCGCCCCGACCCCGGACGACCTTCCCGAGATCGAGGAGGCGCCGTAT
>JAKDLQ010000021.1 GCA_030452775.1 Micrococcales bacterium
GAGAGGGCCAGGGCGGGTCCCTGCTGGCGCAGCGCGCGCTCGGCGTCGGCCGCACTGGCCGTGCTGGCGACCTGGACGCCGGCCCGGCGCAGCCGGTCGGGGAAGTCGGCTGCCGCGCCGGGGGCCAGCCACACCTGATCCACGGAGGAGAACCGGGCGTCGAACGCGGCCCGCAGAGCATAGGTCCGATCGATGATGACCCCGTTGTCGGGGGCCCCGGGGACCGGGACGACGGCGACCGGCCTGATCGGCAGGGGCGCCCCGTCGAGCCCGGCGACCCTGATCGTCGGGCTGCGCGGCAGCGCGGCCACGCTCGGGGTGACCAGGGCCGGCATCGGGGTCGGCCAGGCGGGGGCGGCCCAGGCGATCGTGCTCAGGGGCGGCACGTCGAAGGTGAGCCGCAGCCCGCCCGGGGATGCCGTCGCGGTGCCCGAGGTCGTGCCGCCCCCGCCGGTCCAGGACCACCGGTCACCGGAGGTGAGGTCGACCCCGGGGACGGGGCGCCAGGCGCCGCCAGCCTGCTCCTCGAGCCCGGTGATGCTCAGCTGCCCCTGGATCGAGGCCTTGCCCTTCGCGGCGTAGGCGGGCCCGGTGCCGCCGGTGGCGGACAGGCCGAGTGAGCGCAGCACGCACGGGCAGCCGGGCAGCGCGACGCTCAGGGTCTTCGTGTCCGGGGTGACGACCCCGACCGACAGGGGTGTCTCCGCGACCCCGGTCGGCAGCTTGAGGCCCGCGGTCAGCAGCTGCGGGCGGGACAGCCGCACCCCGGCCAGCGACACCCTCAAGGTGTCGCCGGTGAGCCGGATCGGCGGTGACGTGGGCGGGTGCAGCCGGGCGGCGAGCTCGGCCAGCGAGGCGGCAGAGAAGTCGCTGCGCCAGAAGGCGATCCGGGCCAGCCGGTCGGACTGGACCGCGAGCGTCTGCCGGGCGGCGTTACCCATGTCGATGAAGTCGGTCACCGCCATCGCCTGCCCCCCGCCCGGGTCGAGGCGCGACACGATCACGCCGATGTCCTCATCTGGCGGTGTCTGGACGGTCAGCACCTGCGCGGCGCCGGTGCGGGCCCCGGCCACATCGGCGATGTTGGCCCGGTTGACGCCCCACGCGGAGATCGCGAACGTCGCCAGCGACAAGGAAGCGGACAGCACGATGAAGGTGCGCATCCCCGCCGGCCTGCGCACCAGCTGGCGCACCGCGAGGAAGGCGCCGATCCCGCCCCGGCGCCGGGTCACCCCGAAGAAGGCGCGGCAGCCCCACGGCAGCAGCCGCGACAGGATCACCGCGACGGCCAGCCCGACCAGCCCGGGCACGAGCAGGGCCAGCGGGTCGCTCTGCGCCACCCCGATCGTGCCGCTGACATACAGCTCGGCCAGCGCCGCGACGGTGGCCACCAGGATCGCCACGTCCAGGACCCACCCGCGGCGCACCGACACCCCCGGGCGGCGCCACTGCTCCAGCACGGAGCGGCGCAGCGTCCGCCTCGCCCCGAGCACCGCGGCCCCGACACCGCCGGAGACCGCGACGACGGCCGCGACGACGCTGGGCCAGCCGATCGCCACCGGTGTGCCGGCCCGCAGCGCCAGATGCGCCAGAGCGACCATCGCGCCCCAGCCCACGAGCAGCCCGACCGGCAGGGCCAGCAGCAGGAGCACGAGGGTCTCACCGAGCCCGAACGCCAGCGTGCGCGCCGGGCTCAGCCCCCGCAGCCGTGCCAGGGCCACGTCGGCGCCGCGGGCCTCCGCCGCGTCGGTGACGGCGAGGAAGAGCAGCAGCCAGACCAGGATGAGCAGCTGCGCGGTGATGATCGTCACGGGAACGCCCAGCGTGTCCGCGCTGTCCACCGCGGCGGTCAGCACAGCCGGCACGACTGTATTCAGGAACATCCCGGCAGCGGCCGTGGCCTGCATCAGACCGCTGATCGTCGCCGTCACCTGTCCGACCCGGTCGGGAGTCGTCGCGTCAAGGTCGAGCAGCAGGTCGATGATGCTGTCGCCCTGCAGCGTTGCCACCTTCGCGAAGCTGGCCGGGTCGGTGAAGAGCGCGTCGACGGGTTGCGGTTCCTGTCCCGAAGCGAAGCCCCCCAACTGTGGGAAGTAGGACCGCGCGGCCCAGTACCGGCCCTGCGGGTCGATCGGCTGATAGACCCCCACGATGCGGCTCGTGCCGAGGACCGGCACATCCTGGCCGACGGCCAGGTGGTTCTCGCCGGCGAACGCGGCGCTCACAACCACCTCACCTGCGGCCGTGGGGCACCGGCCGTGGACCCACCGCAGATGCCGGCACAGGTCATCACGCCAGGCCACGACCGCGGTCTGTCCGCGACGTGGGACGATGCTCAGCTCCTGCCCGCGGATGCGGGTCTGGAACAGGTCGCGCGCGGGCAGCCGCTGCACGGTGCGGTCGACAAGGGTCTCGAGCTGGGGCAGGTCACTCAGCGGCCCTCGGGAACCGGCCTCGACGATGGTGCCCACCGGTGGAGCAGCGTGCAGGTCATCGGCCAGGATCGAGTGCCGGGCGGCGCCCTGGTAGGCCGGGCCGGTGGCGGCCGCGGCCACCGCGATCACCGCGACGAGCAGGATCAGGACCGTCAGGCCACGCCGGGCCAGCAGACCGCGCACGAGCAGCCCGAGCCGGCTCATCCAGCACCGCCCCGAGCAGGCAGCCAGGCCACGGCCAGGTGCGCCGGGTCGAGCGGCAGCCGATCGACCCGGCCGTCGGCGAGGGTGACGATGAACCGTTCCTGCGTGACCCGATCGTCACAGAGCAGGTGGCCGCCGGCCGGGGAGAAGAGGCAGGGCTGGCCGCTGACCTGGGCCGGGATGGAGCTCGTCGTCGCCCGGGCGCCGCTGATGCGCAGCAGCACGACCCCCTGATCGTCGAGGTAGGCCAGCTGGGCACCATCGCGGCTCCAGGCCGGCCGCGCGCTCGTGAAGGAGGCGCGGCTCGCGATGGCCCGGCCGGACCGGTCCGTGACGACGAGGGCGTGCTTGGCCGTCACGGAGTTGACGTTCGGGGTCAGCTCATCGATGCTCAGCGCGACCAGGCTCCCGTCGGGCGAGACCGTCGGCCCGATCACATAGGTTGGGCCACTCGGCAGCCCAGCCTCCTTCAGCAGCCCGGCGGTCGCCGCGAGCCTCGTCGAGGGGCGGTGCCAGGCCCGCAGCTCGACCCGGCTCGTGTTCCGCTCGGTGTAGCGGCCGATGTTGACCTCGGTCTTGCCCTCGACCGCCACGATCGCCCCATCGCGCCGCGGGTCGCCGATCGCGGCGCCGTCGGCCGGTCCGAGGTCGTGTCGGGACCCGCCGTCGAGGTCCACGCTCATCATCCGTCCCCTGCCGGTGCCAGGCGAGGTGGCGAACACGGCCCGGGTCTCATGGTCGGCGAAGGGTTGAGGCCCGACGAAGGCGTCTCCGGCTGTCAACGGTTTCGCTCGCACGTGCTCGCCGCCCGGCTCGAGGTCGACAACCTGCGTGTCGCCCACGATCACGTGGCCTCCGTCGGGGCTGACAACAGCGGTCTTGGCCTGGGTCTTGGCCGGGAACCCCGGCCCGGAGAAGGGCGCGAACCCGCTCCCGTCCGGCCGGGCCGCGCCGAGCCGGCCGGACGTCGTGTCGAGCACGATGACCCGGCCGGGCAGGTCCAGCCGCGGCGCCACGACCGTCGGCGCGGAGGCCGGCGCGCCGCGCCCGATACTGATGGCGATGACCCACCCGAGCACCCCGATGATCACCGCCACCGCGATGATGCCACCGGTCAGCAGAGCGACCTCGCGCCGCGACCGAGGTGGCGGCTCCGGGTCGATCGCTGGGAAGGTCGGCGTATCCTCTCCTTGTCGTCAGGTCGACAATAGTAGGCAATAGCAGTAGCGGACCTGACCGTCTCCTATCGAAACACACCCCGAGCGGGCACGTCAGTGAACGGGACGCTCCGGCCACGGGGCGTCGTGGGGGCGCAGGGTCGACCAGCCCAGCGAGCGGGCGGTCCACGCGGAGAGCACGCCGATGAGGGCGGCCGAGTTGTGCATCCGCCCACCCAGCGCGGCATCGACCGCCTCGTCGAGCGGCACCCACATCGGCACCAGCTCGGCCTCCTCACCGGTGCGCTCGTGCCGTTCGGAGGCCGGGACGTCGGCGAGGTCTCGGGCCAGGTAGATGCGCACCGCCTCCGGGAAGGCTCCCGGCGAGGCGAAGCTGTCGGCGAGCACGTCCCACCGGGAGGCGGCGAGGTCGACCTCCTCGCGCAGCTCACGGACGGCCGCCGCCGGGGCGGGCTCGCCGGCGACGTCGAGCAGCCCCGCCGGAAGCTCCCACAGGAACGCGCCCGCCGGGTGGCGGTACTGCCGGATGAGCATGACGTGGTCGACGCCGTCGAAGGGATGCAGTGCGACGACGACGACGGCGCCGGGGTGCTCGATGTAGTCACGGCGGACGACGCCCGCCGCGCCGAGGTCGACGGTGTCTCGTCGGACGTCGAAGATCAGCCCCTCGAAAGGCACCTGCGTCTCGAGCACCGGCTTGCGCCCGAGCTCGTCGACGACGTCTGAGCCGCGCCCGCGGCGGGTCGACAGGCTCACTCCGCCTCGGCCCCGACCCCGACGTGCACGCGCGCTTCTTCGGCGACGACGTGCCGCTCGACCTCGACGAGGCGCTCGCTGCGCTGCCGCTCGAGGGCGGCCGCGACGAGACCGGCAAAGAGCGGGTGTGCTCTGTTGGGGCGCGAACGGAACTCCGGATGCGCCTGCGTCGAGACGTAGTAGGGATGCACGTCTCTCGGCAGCTCGACGCACTCGACGAGCGTGCCGTCCGGCGAGTTCCCTGAGAAGACAAGACCGGCGTCCGACAGCTGGTCATGGTAGGCGTTGTTGACCTCGTAACGGTGTCGATGCCGCTCCTGCACCTGGGCGACGCCGTAGGCCTCGGCGATGACCGATCCCTCCCTGAGCGCGGCCGGGTACAGGCCAAGACGCATGGTGCCGCCGAGGTCGCCGCCCCCCTCGACGAAGACCTTCTGCTCCTCCATCGTCGCGATGACCGGGTGCTCACCCTGCGGGTCGAACTCGGTCGAGGAGGCATCGGCGATGCCGAGGACCGAGCGCGCGTACTCGATGACCATGCACTGGAGGCCGAGGCAGATCCCGAGCGTCGGCACCTGCTTCTCCCGCGCCCACGTCAGCGCGCCGAGCTTGCCCTCGATCCCTCGCACCCCGAACCCGCCCGGCACGAGGACCGCATCGACACCGCCGAGTGCCTTGGCCGCCCCCGCCGGGGTCTGGCAGTCATCACTCGCGACCCATCGGATCGACACCTTGGCATCATGATGGAAGCCTGCGGCGCGCATCGCCTCGGTCACCGACAGGTAGGCGTCGGGCAGGTCGACGTACTTGCCGACGAGCGCGATCTCCACGTGATGCTCGGGGTCGTGGACCCGCCGCAGCAACTGGTCCCACTCGGTCCAGTCGACGTCGCGGAATCCGAGCCCGAGCCGCTGGATGACGTAGGCGTCCAGCCCCTCGCGGTGCAGCACCTTGGGGATGTCGTAGATGCTCGGGGCATCGACGCAGGCGGCGACCGCCGAGACGTCGACATCGCACATGAGCGAGATCTTGCGCTTGATCGGGTCGGGGATGGCCCGGTCCGCCCGGAGCACGAGCCCGTCGGGCTGGATACCGACCTGGCGCAACGCGGCCACCGAGTGCTGCGTCGGCTTCGTTTTCAGCTCTCCGCTCGGGACCAGGTAGGGCACGAGGGAGACATGGAGGAAGAAGCTGTGCTCACGGCCGATGAGGTGGCGCACCTGCCGGGCCGCCTCGAGGAAGGGCAGCGACTCGATGTCACCGACCGTGCCGCCGATCTCGGTGATGATGATGTCCGGCGCATCGGGCGCCCCGGTGGCCAGGGACCGCATCCGAGCGACGATCTCGTTGGTGATGTGCGGGATGACCTGCACCGTGTCGCCGAGGTACTCGCCGCGGCGCTCCCTGGCGATGACCGTGTTGTAGACCTGCCCGGTCGTCACGTTGGCGGTGCCGACGAGGTTGACGTCGAGGAAGCGCTCGTAGTGCCCGATGTCGAGATCGGTCTCGGCGCCGTCGTCGGTGACGAAGACCTCGCCGTGCTGGAACGGGTTCATCGTGCCGGGATCGACGTTGATGTACGGGTCGAGCTTCTGCATCGTCACCCGCAGGCCCCGGGATCGAAGGAGACGACCGAGGCTCGCGGCCGACAGGCCCTTGCCGAGCGATGAGGCCACGCCTCCGGTCACGAAAATGTGCTTGGTCATCCGCGTATCCACCACGGGCTTGCAGTCTACGTCACCCCGGGCGCAGCGTGGCATAGCGCCCGCCCCACCGGCGCGCCTCCTGCCCCGGGGTGGCCCACGACGCCGCCTCGAGGCGCCCTGCGATCCCGAGACGCGCTGCGCGCTCGGGATCGCGCAGGAGCGCGTCGACAGCCTCTGCGAGCGCTGGCGGGTCCCCCGGCGGGACGAGCAGGCCCGCGCCCCCCACGAGCTCGGGCAGCCCGCCGACCCGCGTCGCGACCACCGGCAGGCCCGCCGCCATCGCCTCCTGGACAACGAGCGCTCGCGCTTCCCAGCGACTCGACAGCGCGAAGACCGTCGCCGCCCGTAGCCACGAGCTGACATCGGAGCAAGGCCCGACGAAGTGCAGCTCGACGCCGGCTTCGGTCCGTATGCCGCGCAGCTCCTGCTCCAGGCGTGCTCGCAAAGGATCGTCCCCGCCGCCCACGACGACCCACGTCGCGGGGACGCGGGATCGGGCCGCCGCCTGGACGAGGGTGGACAGGTCCTTCTGCGGCGCGACGCGTGAGACGGTGAGCACGAGCGGGCGGCCTGGGTCATCGATCCCGGCGCCCGCCAGCAGCTGCCGGCGCAGGGCGTTTCGACGATCCTGCTGATGCCGCTGCGGATCTCGCTGCGGGTCCGGCCCTGGCGCGGCGCCCTTGCCCTCATCGGCCAGCAGTGCGGCGACGCGCGGTGACGCCACCGTGGCGAGCTCGACGGTGTGCGCGCCGCATTCGCGGGCCAGCGCGACAAGGTCGGGGCTCGCGCCGGTGACGAGGTCTGCCCGGCGCAGCGCCCACCCGATCGCCGCCGTAAAGGTCCGGACACCGGCGCCGGACGCGGGGAGGTCGTTGTGCAGCGACACGACCAAGGCTGGCGGCCCCCCCTGCCGCCCGGCCCGCAGGACCGCGATCGCTGCGACGAGAGCGGCCTGATGACCGTGGGCGTGCACGACATCGCAGCTCTGGGCCAGGCGCCTGATCCGGTGCCAGTCGAGGGGGGCCTCGATGAGGCCGGCCCCACCACGCAGCGGCCAGAGCTGGTCGGCATCGGACCAGCCGAAGTGCTCGGCAGTGCCGGCGTCGGTGACGATCCGGACCTGGTGTCCGAGCCTTCGCAGGTCGGTGGTCAAGGCATCGACGTGGGCGCCGATCCCGCCGCTCGAGCGCCCCAGCACCATGAGCACCCTCATGGCTGCTCCTTCGTCGGTGCGGAGAATCGGCCAGCACTCCACCAGGTCAGGACGCGCCGGGCCGTGCTCCGGTCGATGGCGGCCGAGGCGATGACGAAGGCGACGATCGCAGCAAGGGCTGTACCGACGGAGGCGAGCGCCGCGGCGAGCGCTCCCTCGGGATCCCAGACGCCTCCGAGCCACCACCCGAGGCCGCCGGCCGCGAGCGCCCCGACGATGCCGGCGAGCAGCGGGCGGGGCGCCACGCGCACCGTGTCCGCGCCCCAGGCGCGGGCGACCAGCACGAGGAGGGCTCCGGCGCCGAGGAGAAGCCCCACGCTCACCCCGATCCCGATGGTCCGGAGCGTCCGTGCCGGACCGGCGGCGCCCGGTAGCGCGACGATCGGGATGACGGTCGTCGCGAGCCAGCCGAGCGCGACGGCCAGCCCCGCTGCCCGGGCCCGTCCGCGCACGTAGGACACCCGGCTCAGCAGTCCGATGGCGCACAGACCGACGACACCGGGCGCCCAGGCCACCAGGGTCGCCGGGATCGCGGCCAGCGCCGCCGCCCCCGACGGCTCGTCCCGGCCGGCGTCGAAGCTCTCGAAGAAGGCGCCGACCGGCCGTGCCACCGCCACGAGCAGCGCCGCCGAGAAGAGACCCGCGAGCAGGGTCGTGAGCCACGTGCCGCGCAGGGTCGCATGCGCCTCCGACACCCCGGCAGCGGCCCCAAGGCCGGCCCCGGTGTCGGTCCCGGTGTCGGCATCAGTGCCCGCCCCGGTGGCGGGCTGGCGGACCGCCCCTGCCTCGGCCTGCCCGGCCAGGGTCGGGAAGGCGGCCGTGGCGAGCGGCACGGCGAGGACCGCATACGGCAGCAGGGCGATCGCCTGGACGTAGGTGTGCACGTTGAGCGTGCCCGCCCCGCCCCGGTCGTTGGCCAGGCGGATGATGACGAGCGTCGCGACCTGCTGGCCGCCGACAACGAGCAGCCCGGCAACGGCGAGGCGCCGGACCCGGGCCGCGACGCCGTCGGGGAAGGTCAGCGCCGGGCGCCACCGCAGGCCGGCCCGTCGGGCGGGAACCAGGAGCGGCAGGCTGAGGGCGAGGACCCCGATGGTCGTGCCCAGCCCGAGGACGAGGACTGCCGAGGACGGGATCGAGCTGATCGGGGCAGCCGGGTCGAGCACGAGGGCCCGGTAGAGCACGTAGGTGACGATGACGACGAGGCTCGACAACAAGGGCGCGAGCGCGGCGCCGACGAAGCGGCGGTGCGCCTGTAGGACGCCCGCGAGCACGATCCCGACCCCATAGAGCGGGATCTGGATGGCGAACATCCGCAGCAGGTCGACGCCGAGCGCGACCGCGTCGGAGCAGTTGGTGCCGGTGCCGAGCAGCACCCGGGTGATCGGCTCGGCGGCCAGGACGACGATCACCGCGAGCGGCACGAGGACGAACAGTGACCAGGTGAGCAGCCCGGAGGCGATCCGGTCGGCCTGCTCGCGCCGGCCCGCGCCGAGGGCGCCCGCGACGAGCGGCACCGCGACCGCGGCGAGCACTCCCCCGGCGGCGATCTCGAAGAGGACGTTGGGGACGGCATTGACACTCTGGTAGACGCTCCCGACACAGGTCGCCCCGACCGAGTGCGAGAACGCGAACCATCGGCCGAAGCCGACCACCCGAGCGACGAGCGTGATGAGCGCGATCGACCCGGCCGCAATCGCGATCGCCCGCCCGGTCTGGCCGCGCCCGGCCTCACGGGCCGCCATGTCCTCGGTGCCGGCCCCTGACGTCCCGCCCCTGCCGGGAGGAGCCGCCTGGCCTCCGCCAGGCGGCTACTCGGGACCGGTCACGGCGCCCGGCCCCAGTGGTCGAGCCCGCGCAGCAGCGGGTGCGCCTCGATGACGGTCGAGAAGCTGACCCGCTCGGAGGCCAGGGTGAGGGTGGCGATCCCGGCGAGCACGACGGCCCGCCCGAGGGTCCCGCTGCGTTCGACGACGGCGAGGCCGATGACGGCCCCCGCGGCGTTGGCTCCGGTGTCACCGAGCATCGATCGGGCCGCGAGGTCGTCACCGACCACCCCCAGCGAAGCGCCGATCGCGGCCGCCGCGGTGCTCGACCCGGGCCCGAGGATGAGCATCGAACCGGCCGCGAGGGTGACCTTGAGGGCCCTGCCCGGGCGCAGGTCGAAGAGGTTGACGGCGTTCGCGGCGCCGGCGATGACGGCCCCGCCGAGCGCAGTGCGCAGGAGGCCTGCTCGGTGCATCCCACCGCGGTCCGCGAGGGAGGCGCCGACGAGGCCGACGACGGCGAGACCCACGACCTTGAGCGTCCCGGTGGTCACCTCGCCTCGGCGAAGCGCACCGAGATGACCGCCAAGGCCCTTGCTCGTAGCCCCGCCCGCGAGGTCATCGAGTGCCCCGAGCGCAGCCGCCGATACGGCGACGACGGGTAGTGCGGCCATGGATCGGGTGGGCTGCATCGCCTTGAGCACGAGATGCCCGGCGACGACGCCGAGCGCCCACGCCGGGCCCTCGAGGAGCGTGACGGGACGGCCCGCATGGTTGAGCCGCGTCCAGGACGCGCGAAGGGAGGGCGGCAGCGCCCGCCCGAGACGGAGGCCGGCGGCGGAGCCGATCGCGCCGACGAGTCCGCCCGCCACGGCACCGGCACCGGTACGTCCACGGGCGCAGCCGCTGACCGGATGCCGTTGAGGGGATGCGCTCACGGCGCGGCCTCGGGCATCACGGCCGTGGCGCCCTCGGCCACGCCGTACTGCCCGATGGTCCCCTCGAGCGCCGCCTCGATGGCGAGGACGACGACGGCCGGCCCCCGGCCCTGACGGGCATGGTCGACGGTCGAGATGGTCGCGCTCGTCGCCGAGCCCTGCCGGATCGCGGCCACCGCGTCGGACGTCACCACCTTGCCGGTCGCCGCCACCGGATCGCCGCCCGGGACGACGGTCGCGGCAGAGGACTGCGACAGGGCCAGGGCCAGCGAGCGGACCGATCGAGACTCGGCATCGACGGCGTCCCGGGTCCCGGTGAAGTCCTCCCCCGACGCGAGGACCGCCACATCTGCCGGGGTGGGGCCGGTCTTCGGGCTGGTCACCAGCTTCGCGGACGTGAGCACCGTCAGCGCGGCCTTGCGCGACCCAGGGTCCTGGACCGCCTCGCCGGCCGCCTTCGTCACGAGGGCCCGCGCGAGGACCTCGTGCAGCAACGCGTCACCGGTGGCGGTCGAGCTGAGGCCGAGAGCCGCTGCCGCCTCCTTGGCTGCGGCAGCTCGCTCGGGCGCCTTGGCGGGATCGAACCAGTCGTCGGTCAGCGTGACGGAGGTCGTGACCCTCGCCCCCGACGCCCTGAGTGCCGCCTCGACGGTGTCGACGAGTCCGGACTCCACGCTGGGCATCTCGATGACAGCGACCCGATGCCCGGTGAGACGACCGGCGACAACCCGGCTGGCGACCGAGGTCGCGTAGTCATCGCCGGCGGCCACCTGCTTCTCCGCCTTGCTCAACTGGTCGTTGAGCTGCTGCTTCTCCGTGCGCAGCGCCGACACCTGATCACCGAGCTGGGTGCCCAGGTTCTGCTGGAGCGGTCCCGCGCCAAGGACGATCCCGACGGCGAGAGCGAGGAAGATCGAGATGATCGAGACGAGGTGGTAGCGGAAGTCGATCACGTGAAGATCCCCGTGATGACCGCCCAGAGGTCATCCCATCGCGACCCGAGCACCTGGAGCCACGCCTGACCGGTCGGGGTCGCCGTGATGGCGGCGAGGAGCGCGAGCACACCGACGAGCAGCATGACCATCAGCATCACGGCGGGTATCCGGGCCCGGTAGAGCCGGCTGACGCCCTTGGCGTCGACGAGCTTGCCCCCGACCCGCAGCCGAGTGAGGAACGTGCTGGCCTGCCCGTCGCGACCCTTGTCGAGGAACTCGATCAGGGTGACGTGTGTCCCGACCGCCACGATGAGCTCGGCGCCGGCGTCGTCGGCGAGCAGCATTGCGACGTCCTCGCTCGTCCCCGCAGCCGGGAACACGACGGGGGTGAGGCCGAGCTCCTCGACGCGGGCCAGTCCGGGGGCGCTGCCGTCGCGGTAGGCGTGCACGACGATCTCGGCGCCGCATCGCAACGCCGAGTCCGAGACGGAGTCCATGTCACCGACAATGAGGTCCGGACGGTGGCCCAGCTCGATGAGCGCGTCCGCGCCGCCGTCGACGCCGACGAGGACCGGCCGGTACTCGCGGATATAGGGACGCAGCGTGACGAGGTCCTCTCGATAGTGGTAGCCGCGCACGACGATGAGACAGTGCCGCCCGTCGAGCGAGGTGGTGATGGGCGGGATCCCGATGCCATCGAGCAGCAGATCGCGCTCCTTGCGGATGAACTCCATCGTGTTCGTCGCGAACGCCTCGATCTGCACGGCCAGTCCCGCCCGTGCTTCCTGCATCTCGGCGTGGACCACCTCGGCGTCGAGGATCCGTCCGGTCGCCACCTGGTCCTCGCCGGCCCAGAGAGTGGCTCCGTCCAGGCGCAGGTCAGCGCCGTCCTTGAGGCTCATCACCGCCGCGCCGGCCTCGTCGAGGACTGGGATTCCCGCCTGGATGAGGATCTCGGGTCCGAGGTTCGGGTAGCGGCCGGAGATCGACGAGGCCGCGTTGACGACCACGGCCGGGGCGGCCGCGACGAGCGCGTCCGCGCTCACCTTGTCGAGGTCTTGATGATCGATGACGGCGATGTCACCGACCCGGAGCCGTTTGGTGAGGACCTTGGTGCGGCGGTCCACCCGTGCGGGACCCCTGACACCCGGCGCGACGTCGGGAGCCGGGGTGCGACGCCGGGTGGGCCGACGGATGGATAGGGCCATGATCCCCCATCGTGCCATGCACACGACCGCCTGGCGCATCGTCCGGCCTGCGCGGGCAGCCGCGCGATCAGGCGCGTCAGCGCTTCCGATCAGGGCTTCCCATCAGCACTTCCGATCAGCACTTCCGATCAGCGACGCCCTGGCCGACCGGGAGCGGGCGGTGCGCGTCGGTGGGGTGCCGGGCTTCGCCGACCTGGGCGAGCAGGGCGCGTGCGTGGCTGAGTCCCGCCTCGGAGTCGGGGTCTCCGCCCATCATGCGAGACAGCTCGCGCAGACGCTGCGTGCCGGTCACGGCCCGGACACTGCTCGCGGTGACCACGCCGTCGTCCGCCTTGTGGACCACGAGGTGGCGGTCGGCGAAGGCCGCGACCTGCGCCAGGTGCGTGACGACGATGACCTGGGCCCGTTGCGCAAGGGCCGCGAGACGAGTGCCCACATCGAGGGCCGCCCGCCCCCCGACGCCGGCATCGATCTCGTCGAAGACGAAGGTCGGTGGCCCTTCCTTACCCGCGCCCACCACCTCCAGTGCCAGCATGACGCGGGAGAGCTCACCGCCGGAGGCCGCCTTGACCAGGCTGCGAGGGGTGGCGCCCGAGCCTGCTGCGAGCCTGATCTCGACGTCGTCGATGCCGTGGCGCGCCAGCCTGACCTGCTCACCGTCTGGCAGCTCGAGGCCGTCGGGATCGCGCCGGTGCCGGACCTGCACGTCGACCCGGGATCTGCCCATGGCCAGATGCGCGAGCTCGCTCGACACCGCCGCCGCGAAGTCTCCCGCGACGGCCCGGCGCTCCCGCGACAGGGCCAGCACCGCTTCGGCGAGTTCGGCCCGCACCTGATCGAGCTGCGACGCGAGCCGCTCCACCCGGTCATCGGCGGTGACGAGGTCGTCCAGTCGCGCCGCGGCCTGCTGGGACCACGCCAGCACCTCGTCGATGGTCTCCCCGTATCTGCGAGTGAGGACACCCAACTGCGCGCGGCGCTCCTGGACGAGCGTCAGGCGCGCGGGATCGACCTCGAGGTCATCGAGGTATCCGGTCAGGTCGGCCGCAACCTCCGAGACGAGGACGCCGACCTCCTCGAGCCGCTCGTCGAGCCCCCGCAGGCGATCGTCGTGCCGGGCGGCCGAGCCGAGGACGGATCGGGCCGACCCGATGAGGTCACGGGCGGCGGGTCGCAGCTCGGCGGCATACTCATCCCCGCTGAGGTCTGCGAGCGCCTCCGCGGCGGCGAGGCGCAGGGAGTCGGCGTGGGCGAGGCGTTCGTCCTCCACGCGTAGCGCCACGTCCTCGCCCGGGTGGGGGTCGATCGCCTCGATCTGCTCGAGCGAGGCGGTCAGGGAGTCGATGTCCCGGGCTCGTTCGCGACCCAGCGCCACGAGCCGGCCATGCTCCTTCGCGAGGGATCGCCAGTCGTCGTAGAGTCGGGCGGCATCCTTGCGGAGTGCGACCAGGGTCTCGCCCGCGAAGTCGTCGAGCAGCTCACGATGGGCATCGCCCTGCTTGAGCCGCCATTGGTCCGCCTGCCCGTGCACCGCCACCAGGAGCTGGCCGAGGTCACCAAGCACGCCGACCGGCGCCGTCCGACCACCGACATGCGCCCGCGAGCCGCCGGTCGCCGAGATCGTCCGGGCGATGACGAGCTCACCGTCCTCGTGCTCTGCGCCTGCCTCGGCGGCACGTGCGAGCGCGGCATGACCCTCGGGCAGGTGGACGATCCCCTCGACGAAGCCGTTGTCCGCCCCGGCGCGCACCAGACCGGAGTCGGCCCGTTCGCCGAGGAGCAGCCCGAGGCCTGAGACGACCATGGTCTTGCCGGCGCCCGTCTCCCCCGTGAGGACGTTGAGTCCCGCACTGAGCTCGAGCACGGCGTCATCGATGACCCCGATGCCGCGGATTCGCATCTGGCTGAGCACGGCTCCACCTTATGGCCGGGCTGGCGGTCAACAGGGGCTCAGCCTCGCGACGCTGGTCCGTGGGAGGAGCCGCGCCACCCCGTGACCGGCAGGTTGAACTTGGCCACGAGCCGGTCGGTGAACGGCGCATCGTTCAGCCGGGCCAGCCGGATCGGCCGCCATCCCTCCCGGACCTCGATCCGTGCCCCGGGGGGCAGGTCGACGTGCCGGCGTCCGTCGCACCACATGACTCCGCATCTCTCCGTCGTCTCCCTGATCTCGATGGCGACGTGCGTGTCGGCGCCGAGGACGAGCGGGCGGGCAAAGAGGGCGTGCGCCGAGTTGGGCACGAGGAGGATCGCCCGCACCTGCGGCCAGACGACGGGTCCGCCCGCCGAGAAGGCGTAGGCTGTGGACCCGGTCGGCGTCGAGACGATCACCCCGTCGCCTCCCCAGCTCGACAGGGGGCGCCCGTCCACCTCGAGGGTGATCTCGAGCATCCGCTCGCGTGAGGACTTCTCGACGCTGACCTCGTTGAGCGCCCAGCTCGTCGCGATGAGGTCGCCATCGTGCCAGGCGTCGACGTGCAGCGTCATCCGCTCGTCGACGCCGTAGTGCCGTAGCGCGATGTGCTCCACGGTCGCGTCGAGGGCCTCCCGCTCGGCCTCGGCGAGGAATCCGACCTGACCGAGGTTGATGCCAAGCAAGGGGATGTCGACACTGCGCGCGAACTCCGCTCCGCGCAGGATCGTCCCGTCACCGCCGAGGACGAGCACCAGCTCGCACTCCTCGGCCTCCTGCTCCTGGGCGACATGGACGCGTGCGGAGTCCTTGAGGTCCATGGCGTGGGCCTCTTCCGTCTGCAGCGAGACGTCGATCCCGAGGGACGTGAGTCGTTCGATGACGCCCTTGGCCACGTTGAGCGCCTCAGGTCGGCGCGGGTGGGCGACAAGGAGGATGCGGCGTGTCACGTGACTCCCTCCGTGCTGGGCGGGATCGCCTGGCCGACGATCTCATCCAGCATGCCATCGTCCACCGGGGAGCCGACCGGCCGGCTCGCGGCAGTCGCACGAACGAGCCAACAGAGGAACTCGCGATTCCCGTGGCCGCCCGTGATCGGGCTCGGGACGACGTCGAGGAGCGTGAGGCCGAGCCCGGCGGCGCGGTCACGCAGGTCGCGCAGCACCCGGCGGTGCTCGTGCGCGGACCGGACCACCCCCGCCTGGCCCAACCGCCCACGTCCCACCTCGAACTGCGGTTTGACGAGGACGACCAGGTCCCCGTCGTCCGTGAGCTGGGCCATCAGCATGGGCAGGACGATACGCAGCGAGATGAAGCTGAGGTCGGCCACGACGATGTCGAAGAGCGCATCGAGGTCGCCTGGGGCCACGTCGCGGATGTTCGTCCCCGGCAGGTCTCGCACCCGTGGGTCCGCGGCCAGCGCGGCCACGAGCTGACCCCTGCCGACATCGAGGGCGGTCACGTGGGCGGCCTCGTGTGCGAGCAACACCTGGGTGAACCCGCCGGTGCTCGCCCCGACGTCGAGGCAGCGCTTGCTGTGCGGATCGAGATGCCGTATGCCGCCCTCATCGCCGCGCAACGCGCCCCGCGGTCCCCAGTGCTGCAGGGCGGCGAGGAGCTTGGCGGCGGCTCGCCCGACCCACGGCTCCGGATCGGCTTCCACCGTGATCGGGGTCGCGTCGTCGACCTGCCGGGAGGTCTTGGTGGCCCGCTGTCCGCCCAGGCGAACGACTCCGGAGGCGACGAGATCCTTTGCCTGGCCACGGGATCTGGCCAGCCCTCGAGCGACGAGCTCGGCGTCGAGGCGACGGCCCGTCACGCGCCACCGAGGTCGGACAGCCGCCCCTGGAGCACCTGATGGACCCGCTCGCCGGCCACGATGTGCTGGGTGAGCGGCTCGCCGGTCGCCGCGTCGAGCTCGCGCAGGGCGGCATCGATGACAGGGTCCCCCGTCGGTGGCGCAGTGGG
>JAKDLQ010000264.1 GCA_030452775.1 Micrococcales bacterium
TGAGACCCGGCGCGGTCAGTCGCCGGGGACGGCGTCGCGCAGCAGACACGTGATCCGCGCGGTGCAGCATCGGCGGCCGTCCTCGTCGCTGACGACGACCTCGTAGCACGCGAGCGTCCGGCCGGCGGTGATGAGCGTGGCGACGCCGGTGACCACTCCGCTGCGGGCGGCCCGGTGGTGGGTCGCGTTGATGTCGACCCCCACCGCGATCCGCCCGGGTCCGCTGTGCAGCGCCGCGCCGAACGAGCCGAGGCTCTCGGCGAGCACCACGCTGGCGCCGCCGTGGAGCAGCCCGTAGGGCTGGGTGTTGCCCGCCACCGGCATCGTGGCCACGAGCCGCTGCGCCGAGATCTCCGTGACCTCGATGCCCATCCGCTCCATCAGGGTGCCGGCCGCCATGGTCCGCGCGGCCTCGAGGTCTGACGTGCTCGTGCCAGCGCGCTTCTCAGGGTCCGTATCGGTCATGATCGCGATCGTATGCCGCCGGGCCGGCTCGGGGCGCGGCGCGTCCTCGACCGACAGCGGCATACGTGATCGGTGTGACGAGGCTTGTCAGCGGGACTGGTTAGGCTGCCGCTGTGAGCCGACTCCTCCTCCTCGACGGACACTCGCTGGCCTACCGGGCGTTCTTCGCGCTCCCGGTCGAGAACTTCTCGACGAGCACGGGACAGCCCACCAACGCCGTCTACGGCTTCACCTCGATGCTCATCAACGTGCTGCGCGACGAGGAGCCGACGCACGTGGCGGTGGCCTTCGACTTGTCGCGTCGCACGTTCCGCACCGAGGAGTACGCCGAGTACAAGGCCGGCCGAGCCAAGACTCCCGACGAGTTCCGGGGGCAGGTCTCGCTGCTGCACGAGGTGCTCGAGGCGCTGCGGATCCGCTTCATCGAGCTCGAGGGCTACGAGGCGGACGACATCATCGGCACCCTCGCGACGCAGGCCGAGGCTGACGGGATGGAGGTGCTCATCTGCTCGGGCGATCGCGACACCTTCCAGCTCGTCTCCGACCGGGTCACGATCCTCTACCCCGTGCGTGGGGTCTCCGAGCTGACCCGGATGACACCCGAGGCGGTCACGGCTCGATACGGCATCCCCCCGACGCGCTACAGCGACCTTGCCGCGCTCGTCGGCGAGTCGTCGGACAACCTGCCGGGTGTGCCAGGCGTCGGGCCCAAGACGGCGGCCAAGTGGATCAACCAGTTCGGTGACCTGGCGGGGATCGTCGCCGGCGTCGACCAGATCAAGGGCAAGGCGGGGGAGTCGCTGCGTGAGCATCTCGATGAGGTGCTGCGCAACCGCAGGCTCAATCAGCTGGTCCTCGACGCACCTGTGGGGGTGGGCGTCGCCGACCTCACCCGGGCACAGTGGGACCGCGAGCAGGTCCACACCGTCTTCGACGGGCTCGAGTTCAAGGTGCTGCGCGATCGGCTCTTCGCCACCGTCGAGGCGGCCGAACCGGAGGCGGAGGCCGGCTTCGACCTCGACGGGTCGGTGCTCGCGCCGGACGAGGTGGCCGGGTGGGTCGCAACGCACCTGCCGACCGGCGAGCGGGCCGGGGTCGAGGTGCTCGGTTCCTGGGCCAGGGGCACCGGTGACCCGGTGGCCGTCGCGATCGCTGCCCCGGACGGGCACGCCGCGTGGATCGACACGCCCACCTTGACTCCAGACGGGGACTCGGCGCTGGCAGAGTGGCTCGGGGACGCCGACCGGCCCAAGGCCATGCACGATGCCAAGGGGCCCTTGCAGGCGCTGGAGACCCGAGGCTGGACGCTGCGCGGGCTCTCGTGCGACACGCAGCTCGCAGCCTACCTCGTCAAACCCGACCAGCGGACCTACCATCTCGATGACCTCGTCCTGCGTCACCTCCGGCGCGAGCTCAGCGTCACCGACGAGGGCGCCCAGGGCGTGCTCGACTTCGACGGCGACGCCGGGGCCAAGGACGCAGAGGCCGCCATGGTGCGGGCCACCGCGATTCGGGACCTGTCCGACGTCCTTGACGAGCAGGTCGAAGCGACCGGCGGCACGCAGCTGCTCGCCGGTGTCGAGCTGCCCCTCATCGGCGTGCTCGCCGCCATGGAGCGGACCGGCATCGCCGTGGACACCGCCGGCCTCGACCGGTTGGAGACGGAGTTCGCCGCCGCCGTCGCCCAGGCCCAGGAGGATGCGTGGCACGCCATCGACCGGCGCGATGTCAACCTCGGCTCACCCAAGCAACTGCAACAGGTGCTCTTCGACCAGCTCGGGCTGCCCAAGACCAAGCGGACCAAGACCGGCTACACGACCGACGCCGACGCGCTGACCACCCTGTATGCGCAGACCGAGCACCCGTTCCTCGAGGCGCTGCTGCGCCACCGGGACGCCACCCGGCTGCGGGTCACGGTCGAGGGCCTGCAGAAGTCGGTCGCGGACGACGGCCGCATCCATACGACCTACCTGCAGACAATCGCGGCGACCGGCCGGCTGTCCTCGATCGACCCGAACCTGCAGAACGTCCCCATCCGCACCGAGGAGGGTCGCCGCATCCGGGAGCTGTTCGTCGTCGGATCCGGGACAGGCGTCGAGTACGAGTCCCTCATGTCGGCCGACTACTCGCAGATCGAGATGCGGATCATGGCCCACCTGTCGGGGGATGCCGGCCTCATCGAGGCCTTCCGGACCGGAGAGGACCTGCACCGCTTCGTCGGGTCCCAGGTGTTCCGGGTCGCTCCGGAGGACGTCACGGCCGAGATGCGTGCCAAGATCAAGGCGATGTCCTACGGCCTCGCTTACGGACTCTCGGCGTTCGGTCTGTCCAAACAGCTGGCCATCAGCACCGAGGAGGCCAAGGGTCTCATGGACGGCTACTTCGAGCGCTTCGGCGGAGTGCGCGACTATCTCCGCAATGTCGTCGCCGAGGCCCGCGTCACCGGGTGGACCGCCACGATGTTCGGTCGGCGGCGCTACCTGCCAGACCTCACGTCGGACAACCGGCAGCGTCGCGAGATGGCCGAACGGATGGCCCTCAACGCCCCCATCCAGGG
>JAKDLQ010000265.1 GCA_030452775.1 Micrococcales bacterium
CCCGGGCCCCCCCCCCCCCCCCGCCGCCCCCGGCCCCCCCCTCGTGGCGGCCCCTGCGCGCGTGGGGGCCGCGCCGGCGCAGCTCGTGGGGGCCGATTGCGGCGCCCGAGACCGGGGCTGGCGCACCCTCGGTTTCCAGCGGTGCGCGATCCCCGTCGCGCCGGAGCCGACGATCGTCCTCGGGGCATCCCGGGACGACGCGCGCCGGGCCACCGACGGCCGGTGGGTGCTCGTCGTCGACGACGAACGCCACCCCCTCGGGTGGGTCGAGCCGGACCGGATCCAGGCCGCGGTGACCGCCGAGGGGCTGCATCGCGGCGGCACCGTCGCCTCCGAGCTCGACAGCCTGCGCCAGTACCTCGACGCGGCGCTCTCGTCGCCCTCGGGCCGGGGTGTCATCGTCGATGGTGATGGCGTCCTGCTCGGCACGGTCCGCCCCAGCGAGGTCATCGTGGTCATCGAGGCCATCGGCCCCTCGGCCTCCACCGGTGAGAAGGCCGGCGAGGCGGTCGGCGTTCGCGTCGAGCCGTCCGATGCGAGCCCGGCAGACCGGGAGGGCTGATGGACTGGTTCACCTCCCACGTCGACGAGGTCTGGCAGCTGGCACTCGAACATGCCTATCTTGCCGGGTTGCCGCTGCTCATCGGTCTCGCCCTCGCCCTTCCCCTCGGCTGGGCCGCCAAACGCTACCGATGGCTCGGGCCGCCCCTCATCATGGGGACCAGCCTGCTCTACACGCTTCCGTCGCTTGCCGTCTTCATCCTGTTACCCGGGATCCTGGGAACCCAGATCCTCGACCCGGTCAACGTCCTCGTCGCCATGACGCTCTACACGGTGGCGCTGCTCGTCCGCACCGTCGCCGACGGCCTCGCAGCCGTACCGAGCGAGGTCGAGATGTCGGCGACGGCCATGGGCTATCGACCTTTCGCGCTGCTGCTCAAGGTCGAACTGCCGCTCGCCGTGCCGGTCATCGCCGCAGGCCTGCGGGTGGCGGCCGTGAGCAATGTCAGCATCGTCAGCGTCGCGGCGATCATCGGGGTGCAGCAGCTCGGCTCGCTCTTCACCGACGGCTTCAATCGCGCGTTCCTCGCCCCGATCTTCGTCGGGATCATCGCGTGCGTCGTGCTCGCCCTGCTCTTCGACGTGATCATCATTTCGGTGGCGCGGATGCTCACCCCCTGGGCGGCAGCGAGGAGGGCCTCGTGATCACCGAGATCATCGCCTGGCTGACCGACCCGGCACACGGGCCGGAGATCGTGCAACGGACCGTCGAGCACCTCGAGTACTCACTCATCGCCGTCGCCGTCGCCGCCGTCATCGCGGTCCCGGCCGGCATGTGGGTGGGCCATACCGGGCGCGGCAAGTTCGCCGTCGTCACGGTCGCCGGCGCCGCCCGGGCGATCCCCACCCTCGGCCTGCTCTACTTCATCGTGCTGTGGCTGAGCCCGAAGATCGGCGGAGACCTCGCCTTCCTCGTGCCCAACATCATCGTCCTCATCATCCTTGCGATCCCGCCGATCCTCTCCGGCACGTATGCCGGGATCGACGAGGTCGACCCGGCCGCACGCGACGCGGCACGGGGGATGGGCATGCGTAGCTGGGAGGTGCTCCTCAAGGTCGAGGTGCCGTGTGCCCTCCCGCTCTTCTTCTCCGGGCTGCGTTCTGCGTTCCTCCAGGTGATCGCCACCGCCACCATCGCCGCAACGGCGGCGCTAGGTGGCCTGGGCCGCTTCCTCATCGATGGTCTCTCGGTGCGCGACTACCCCCAGATGGCCTCCGGTGCCGTCCTCGTGGCCCTCCTCGCCATTGCCATCGACCTGATCCTGGCCCTGCTCCAGCGCCTCGTCACCTCGCCGGGCGTGAGCGGGCACTACCGCCGCACCAAGGACCGCGCCCGTGCAGGTGACGACGACACGAGCGCCGACCCCAGATCCCTCCCCGTAACGACCACCGAGAGTGCCCCCGTCTAAAGCACGTCGGGGCCCCAACAGGAAGTGAAGAACATGAAACTGTCCAAGATAGTCACGGCCGCCACCGCCATCGTTGCCGTCGTCGGTCTCGCCGCATGCGGGTCGAGCTCCGAGGAGAGCCCCCTCTCGGGCGGCGAGTCGCCGGCGGCCGGGTCGGACACGATCACGGTCGGCTCGGCCAACTTCCCCGAGTCCGAGCTCCTCATGCAGATCTACGCGGGGGCGCTCAAGGCCAAGGACGTCACGGTTGCGACGAAACCGAATATCGGGAGCCGGGAGACCTACATCCCGGCGCTTCAGGACGGCTCGATCGACCTCGTTCCGGAGTACACCGGCGTGCTGCTGCAGTACTTCAAGAAGGACGCCAAGGCCACGAGCTCTGACGAGGTCTACGAGGCGCTGAAGAAGGCGCTGCCGGCGGACCTCACCGTGCTCGACAAGTCGAGCGCCGAGGACAAGGACGCGGTGGTCGTCACCAAGGCGACCGCCGAGAAGTACAACCTCAAGTCCATCGGCGATCTTGAGCCGGTCGCCAAGGACCTCGTGCTCGGCGGGCCCCCGGAGTGGAAGACCCGGGAGACGGGGGCTCCTGGCCTCAAGGCGAAGTACAACGTGGTGTTCAAGGAGTTCAAGCCCCTCGATGCGGGCGGCCCGCTCAGCATCCAGGCGCTGAAGAACGGTCAGGTCCAGGCGGCCAACCTCTTCACGACCGACCCCAACATCCCGGCCAACGGTTTCGTGGTCCTCGATGACCCCAAGACGCTGTTTGCGGCCCAGAACGTCGTGCCGCTCGCCAGGAAGTCGAAGGTCAACGACACGGTCTCGGGCGCGCTCAACGCGGTGTCGGCCAAGCTCGACACCCCCACGCTCGCCGGCCTGGTCAAGGAGGTCGTCATCGACAAGAAGGACGCCGACACCGTGGCACAGCAGTTCCTCACGTCGAACTCGCTCGGCTGACAACATCGAGTGGCCCCGTCATCCACAGGCTCGGGACGGAGGGCTGTGGACAACGGGGCCACTCGACTCA
>JAKDLQ010000266.1 GCA_030452775.1 Micrococcales bacterium
TGATGGCTCGCGGCTGGCAATGCTGCTGGCCCGGCCCATGCCTGCGTCATTCTGGGCGGTGTGACGCGCCTCCGAGACGTGTCCATTCTGGGCGGAAGGCATGCTCGCCCATCCGTATGTGGGTTCAACGACGCTCGTTGACCGCGCGCCTGGCGCTCCGGTCGGCGGCCGAGCGGGCTCCGTCTCAGCGTCAGCCGACAGACCGCATCTCAGCCATCGCCATCACCGCACGTGCCGTTCTCAGATTCGGCCGGTGGCGGTGGACGCCACCGTGCGCCGGGGCAAGCATGCTCAAGCGCGCACCCACGAGGAGTCTCCCCGCTAGTCTCGGGGCGTGGATGTCACCATCGTGGGATGCTCCGGATCCTTCGCCGGACCCGAGTCTCCCGCGTCGAGCTACCTGGTCCGGGCAGAGCACGAGGGCCGGACCTGGACCCTGGTGCTCGACCTCGGCGCCGGCGCCCTGGGGCCGCTGCAACGTCACACCAACCCCCTCACCGTCGATGCCTTCCTCATCACCCACCTGCACGTCGATCACTTCATCGACCTCTGTGGTCTCTACGTGATGAAGAAGTACGCACCCCTGGACCGGCAGGGGCCGCCCGAGCGCGCTGACCGGGCGCTGCCGGTCCACGGCCCGGCCGCCACCGCACGGCAACTCGTCGCCACCTACGGCACCCCGGAGCGCGAGGACGTCCCTGGCGTCTTCGAGATCCATGACCTGGCCGACCGAGCCTCGATCGAGGTGGGACCGTTCACCGTGACGCCCTACCTCGTCAACCACCCCGTCGAGTCCTACGGTTTCCGCGTCGAGGCCGGCGGCCGGACGCTCGCCTACACCGGCGACACCGACACGTGCGCAGCGCTGGCCCCGCTCATGGCCGGTGCCGACCTGGTCCTCGCCGATGCCGCCTTCGTCGACGGGCGTGACGAGACCCGAGGCATCCACCTGTCCGGGCGGCGGGCCGCCGAGGCTGCCGTCTGCGCCGGTGGGGTCTCGCGGCTCATGCTCACCCACCTGCCCGTCTGGAACGACCCCGAGCTCTGCCGCTCGCAGGCCGCAGCGGTGTGGCCCGGCGAGGTCGAGCTCGCTCAGCCCGGAGCCACCTACGCGATCTGAGCCGCCCACTCGCCCGTATGCCGCTGGGCTCGCACCAGCGGCGAGCGGCGCACAGCATACGGCATACGGCATACGGCATACGGCATACGGAGATGGTTCCTGCCCGGGTCGCTCGAAGTCCGGCTGCGCGCAGCGGAGCCATTCGGGCTTAGCGTGGAGGCATGGCTAGCCTGCAAGACATGACTGCGAGACACGATGACCGTGCCCCCGACCAGACCCGCGAGGTGCGGATCACCCGCAACTGGCTCGATCACGCCGAGGGAAGTGTGCTCGTGGAGTTCGGGCGCACGCGCGTCCTCTGTGCGGCCTCCTTCACATCCGGTGTGCCGAGGTGGCTCAAGGGGAAGGGGGCCGGCTGGGTGACGGCGGAGTACGCGATGCTCCCGCGCGCGACCAACACCCGCTCCGACCGGGAGAGTGTCAAGGGCAGGATCGGCGGCCGGACGCATGAGATCTCGCGACTTATCGGCCGCAGCCTGCGCGCCGTCATCGACACGAAGGCGCTGGGGGAGAACACCATCGTCCTCGACTGCGACGTGCTGCAGGCCGACGGCGGCACCCGCACGGCCGCCATCACCGGTGCCTACGTCGCGCTTGTCGATGCGATCGCGACCGCCCGGGCGGCCGGGCTCATCGCCAAGGGTGCCGAGCCGCTGACCGGCTCGGTTGCCGCGGTGTCCGTCGGCGTAGTCGACGGACGCCCCGTCCTCGACCTCGACTACCCGGAGGACGCGGCGGCGGGGACGGACATGAACGTCGTCATGACGGGCGACGGACGCTTCATCGAGGTGCAGGGCACGGCCGAGGGTGAGCCCTTCGACCGGGAGGTCCTCGATCAGCTGCTCGATCTGGCGACGGTCGGATGCGCGGCCCTCACCGGCCTGCAGTCTGTCGCGCTGGCGGGCGAGGTGGCCGAAGGGGGCGAGGTGGCGTGAGGGCGCAGGCCGAGCGGCGCCGCGTCGTGCTGGCCACCCACAACGCCCACAAGGTGTCCGAGCTGCGAGAGATCCTCTCCGACGTCACCGCCGCACTCGGCATCGAGATCGTCGGCCTCGACGAAGTCCCTGACGCGCCCGACGTGATCGAGAACGCCGTGACCTTCGAGCAGAATGCGTTGCTCAAGGCGGCCTCGGCCGCCAAGGCGACCGGTATGCCGGCGCTCGCCGACGACTCTGGGCTCGCCGTCGATGTCCTCGGGGGCGCGCCCGGGATCTTCAGCGCCCGCTGGTCCGGTGGCCAGGGCGACGCGGCCAACGTGAAGCTGCTGCTTGCGCAGCTGTCGGACGTCAAGGATCGCGATCGGGCCGCCTCGTTCGTCTGCGCCGCTGCCCACGCCCTGCCGGACGGCCGCTCGGCCGTCGAGGTGGGCCGGTTGGCCGGCTCGGTCGGGCGCGAGACGCGCGGGTCCGGCGGCTTCGGCTATGACCCGATCTTCGTGCCCGAGGGCCAAGGCAACGACCAGGCTGACGCCGGTCGCACCCTCGCCGAGTACACGGCCGAGGAGAAGAACGCCATCTCGCACCGGTCCCGGGCCTTCCGCGCGCTGATCCCGCACCTCAAGGAGCACCTGAGCTCATGATCGAAGCGCCCCCGGCCACGCCGGCTCTGACGCAGGACCTGCCCCGGCCACTCCGCTGGGTCGGCGCCGTCGACGGGCTCGTGACAGGACTGCTGACGGTCGGCGTGGCGACGCTCCTTGCAGGCGGGGCGGGCCGCCTCGGGCTGGCCGGTGGCCAGCCGGCGCCGATCGCCGCTGTCGGCGCGGCCTTCATCGACCGGACCCCGTCGTGGCTCAAGGACTTCGCCGTCGCGACCTTCGGCACCAACGACAAACGGGCGCTGCTGGTCGGCACCGTCATCGCGCTCACC
>JAKDLQ010000267.1 GCA_030452775.1 Micrococcales bacterium
TGCTTGCACCAGAGCAGGCCGGCGAAGGCCCGTCGCGCCACGACCCGGTCGACATCATCGACATAGTCCGGGAGGACCTCGGCGTAGAAGGCCTCCGCCTCCTCACGTCGGCGGGTAACCACCTCCTCGAAGCCGTCACGATCGCCGCCGCCGCCGCCGTCGCCGGCATCGCTGCTGCCACGAGGATCGACGCTGCCCGCGAAGGCCGGCCCTGTCGCGCTCGCCGGCCGCAGCCGGAGCCTGAGACGGACCGTCTCTCCCGGCGCCACCGCCTCCCACACCCGGTGGATGCCCGCCTTGGTCCCGGTCCCCGCGGGGTTGACCATGTGCTCGTCGCCGTCCACGATCGCCCGGCCGACGCCGTCCTTGGGCCAGGGCGTCCGGTTGGACTCGGTGCCGAACAACGCGACAGAGTCGGTCTCGTTGTCGCAGAAGAGGGCCCGCGCCTCAGGGTCGTCGACCTCCAGCCGCAGGTCGCCGAGGAAGTCGTGGTGCGCCTCGATGGCGACCGCCTCCCCGGGCCCACTCGTCAGCCGAAGGCTCGGGATCCGGTCGTCGCGGCCCCAGGCCCACGTGTTGCGAAACCACAGCTGCGGCACGAGGTGCAGCGGCGCCGCGTCCGGCCCCTCGTTCGTTGCCTGGATCTCGACGCAGATGTCATCGGGTGCCGCCTTGGCGTGCACGACCCGGACGTCGAAGAAGCGATCGCCGTCGAGGATCCCGGTGTCGGCGAGCTCGAACTCGGCCACCTCGCGGCCACGGCGGGCGCTCTCCGCGAGGAGTGCGGCATACGGAAAGGCGCCTTGCGGGTAGCGGTAGAGCGTCTCCGCGTAGGAATGCGTGGGGGTGGCGTCGATGTGCCACCAGTACTCCTTGACGTCCTCGCCGTGGTTGCCCTGCCCGTTGGTGAGGCCGAAGTAGCGCTCCTTGAGCCGGTCGTCGCGACCGTTCCACAGGGCCAGCGCAAGCGCCAGGAAGCCATGCGCGTCGGTGAGCCCCGCGATGCCGTCCTCGCCCCACCGGTAGGCGCGCCGGTGGGAGTCGTCGAAGGGGAGATAGGCCCAGGCATCGCCGTCCGCGGAGTAATCCTCGCGGACCGTGCCCCATTGTCGCCCGGCGAGATAGGGCCCCCAGAGGCGCCAGTCCTGCGTGCCCGCATCCGCGGCGGCCAGACGGGACGACTCGGCGCTCGGGGTCATGCGCCCACCCTGCCAGTCGGGCCTGTGCGTCGGCTGGGAACACGCCGAACGCCGCGAGGCGCCACCAACGCGGGGTCAGACGGGTGCGATGACGTATGCCGTGAGCTCGGCCTCGAGCGCCGGCGTGACCTTGGCGCGCAGCCGGGTCCCCTCGGCGACGTGCTCGCTCTCGAGGATCTCGCCGTCGTCGTGGACCCGGGAGATGAGGTCGCCTCGGTCGTAGGGCACGAGGGCCTCGACCTCGATCTCGGGCCTCGGCAGCTCCGCGTCGATGAGGGCGCGCAGCTCGGTGATGCCCACCCCGGTGCGTGCCGACACGGTGATGCAGTGCTTCTCGTGGCGTCGCAGCCGACCGAGCACCTCGGGATCGGCGATGTCGGCCTTGTTGACGACGATGACCTCCTTGATCTGGTCACCGCCGACCTCGGCGAGCACGACGCGCACGGCGGTGATCTGGCCCTCCGGGTCGGGATGCGAGCCGTCGACGACATGCAGCAGCAGGTCGGCGTCCGCGACCTCCTCGAGGGTGGAGCGGAACGCCTCGACGAGCTGGTGCGGCAGGGCGCGCACGAAGCCGACCGTGTCGGTCAGCGTGTAGCCACGTCCCTCGGCCGTCTCGGCGCGGCGCACGGTCGGGTCGAGAGTCGCGAACAACTGGTTCTGCACGAGCACGCCGGCCCCCGTGAGCCGGTTGAGCAGCGAGGACTTGCCGGCGTTGGTGTAGCCGACGATCGCGACGCTGGGGACACCGTGATCGTGCCGGCTGTGTCGTTGGGTGTCGCGGTTGGTCTTCATGCCCTTGAGATCGCGCTTGAGCTTGGCGATCCTCGTGTTGATCCGGCGCCGGTCGAGCTCGATCTTCGTCTCGCCGGGGCCACGCGATCCGATGCCTTCACCGCCGGCGACCCGGCCACCGGCCTGACGTGACATCGACTCGCCCCAGCCGCGCAGGCGCGGGAGGAGATACTGGAGCTGGGCGAGCTCGACCTGCGCCTTGCCCTCTCGGCTCTTGGCGTGCTGAGCGAAGATGTCGAGGATCAGTGCGGTGCGGTCGATGACCTTCACCTTGACGATGTCCTCGAGCGCCCGGCGCTGGCTGGGCGCGAGCTCCCCGTCGCAGATGACGGTGTCGGCGCCCTCGGCGATGACGATGTCGCGCAGCTCGATCGCCTTGCCCTTGCCGAGGTAGCTGGACGCGTCGGGCCGCTGCCGGCGCTGGATGACGCCCTCGAGGACGCTCGAGCCCGCGGTCTCGGCGAGAGCGGCGAGCTCACGCATCGAGTTCTCGGCGTCCTTGCTGGTGCCCTCGTCCCAGACGGCCGCAAGGACGACGCGCTCGAGGCGCAACTGGCGGTACTCGACCTCCGTGACGTCCTCGAGCTCGGTCGACAGGCCCGATACCCGGCGCAGCGCGTCGCGTTCATCACGCTCGAGCTGGTCCCCGTCGTAGAGCGGATCTGCCGCCGAGCCGCGCTGCTCGCGTTCGTCGGCGAGCGCGTCGGCTCGGGTCGCGAAGAGGTCAGTCGGCGTGGCCTGGTCGGTAGCCCCGGTGTGCTCGCTGGCGCCGGTCTGGTCGCTGGCGCCGGTCTGGTCGGTAGCGCCAGTGTGGCGGTCGGTAGCGCCGGTCTGGGGGTCGGTAGCGCCGGTGTGGCGGTCTGTAGCGCCGGTCTGGTCGGTAGCGCCGGTCTGGTCGATGGCACCAGGGTGGCGGTCGGTAGCGCCAGTCTGGAGGGCGGGAGCGCCGTTGTGGGGGTCGGTAGCCCCGGTCAGGGCG
>JAKDLQ010000268.1 GCA_030452775.1 Micrococcales bacterium
GAGGCCGGTCAGGCCGGGACGGACGTGCAGGCGCCGCTTGACCTCGGGGTCGTACTGGCGGACCTCGGCGGGCAGGGCGGGGCGCGGGCCGACGAGGCTCATGTCGCCGCGCAGGACGTTGAACAGCTGTGGCAGCTCGTCGATGGAGAAGCGGCGGATGAGGTGGCCGATCCGGGTCACGCGGGGATCGTCGACCATCTTGAACAGGACCCCCTCCTGGTGCTTGCTCAGGTGGGTCACGCCCGCGAGCTGGGCCTCGGCGTCGACGACCATGCTGCGGAACTTGAGGCACTCGAAGAACTGGCCATCACGCCCGACCCGGGTCTGGCGGAACATCACCGGGCCGCGGTCTTGCAGCTTGATCGCGGCAGCGACGATGGCCATGACCGGAGAGGCGAGGATCAGCACGAACAGTGCCCCGGCGATGTCGAAGGCGCGCTTGGATCCGCGTGAGGCGCCGAGGCTCTGCGGCTGGTCCACGTGCACCAGGGGTAGCCCGCCCACCGGGCGCATGCTGATCCGGCCCGCCGAGATGTCGCTGAGGCTCGGGACGACGGCCATCTGCACGTCGTGGCCCTCGAGGTCCCACGCGACGCGCCGGAAGTCGGCGGTCGTGGGGAAGGACCCCTCGGCGAAGACCACCAGGTCCGCCTCGTGGTCGGTGACGACCTCGGCCGTGTCGGCGGATGAGCCGACGACCGGGATGCCGTCGGCCGTGGCCTCGGCGGTGTCGGCGTCGGGAACGATGGCGCCGACGATGCGGTAGCCGAGCCAGGCCTCGCGGCGCAGCACGGAGGCGACGTCGTCGATGTGGTGCGAGTCGCCGGCGATGATGACGCGGGTCAGCAGCCGGCCCCGGGTACGCGCGGCGTGCACGAGGCTCCGGCTCGTGTAGCGCCAGAGCAGTAGCCCCGGCACACCGATGAGGAAGAGCAGCACGAAGAAGCCCCGGGAGAGCTGGAAATTCGTCAGATAGCTCGTGATCCCGATAGCCCCGGCCACGATGGCCCCGGACTGGAGGATCCTGGCGTACTCGATCGTCCCCACGCCGAGCGTGGAGCGCCGATAGGTGCCGGCGAGGACGTTGACCAGCAGCCACCCGATGATGATGTAGCCAGCGACGCTCTGCGCGACGGTCTGGACGCCGCCGGCGGTGTCGCCGAAGATGTCGAGACGTGTTCGTCCCACAGCCGCCAGGAGCGTCGCCAACGCGATGACGGCGGCATCCCCCGCCCCTGTCACATACGCGAGGACCCGCAGTCCTCGGGACCGCTGCGTCAGCGGCTGTTGCACCGGGCGTGCCCGGAAGTCCACCAGCGCAAGCCGTGGCTCGTCGAAAGCCTCGGACATGTGCACCCCACCCCCTGGTAGAAATTTCAACCCTCAATGCCACGCGGCGATCTCATCCCCGCGTCGGTCGTCATGTCGACGACCGCTGCCCCCTTATCGGCGGCTCATGGCCAGCTCCGCTGACGCCAACTTCCCCCGAAACTGCGTCTACCCGAGGAGTATGTCGTCAAAGCGAGCGCGGTATGAGCGTTTTGCGGAAAACTCGTCGAGATTCGAGGCGAGGGACGGATGAGCGGTGACGTGCGGGTGAAGGGGCCGCTCCGGATGCCGCGTCGCTCACCGTTCGGCGCGACGGCACGGGCTAGGCTCGTGCCGTATTCGTCTGTAGTCTCTGGTCCGCGGTCTCTGGTCCGCGCCCAGAGCCCGTCCCAGGAGACCTTGTGGCCAGCATTGATGAGCTCGACGCTCGCGAGATACTCGACTCGCGCGGCAACCCCACGATCGAGGTCGAGGTCCGTCTCGACGATGGCACGCTCGCCCGGGCGGCAGTGCCGTCCGGCGCGTCGACGGGCGCGTTCGAGGCGTCCGAGCGGCGCGACGGCGACAGCGCCCGCTACCTCGGCAAGGGCGTGGAGCTCGCCGTCGATGCGGTCATCGAGGACATCAGCCCGCAGCTCGTCGGCTTCGATGCGAGCGAGCAGCGACTCGTCGACGCCGAGATGCTCTCGCTCGACGGGTCGGACAACAAGGCGAACCTCGGCGCCAACGCCATCCTCGGGGTCTCCCTCGCCGTCGCGCGTGCGGCCGCGAAGTCAGCCGGGCTACCTCTCTTCCGCTATGTCGGAGGACCCAACGCGCACGTGCTGCCCGTGCCGATGATGAACATTCTCAACGGCGGGTCGCACGCCGACACCAACGTCGACATCCAGGAATTCATGATCGCCCCGATCGGCGCTCCGAGCTTCAAGGAGGCGCTGCGCTGGGGGGCCGAGGTCTACCACGCCCTCAAGAAGGTGCTCCACGAACGCGGGCTCGCGACCGGGCTCGGGGACGAGGGTGGGTTCGCGCCCAACCTTGACTCCAACCGGGCCGCCCTCGACATCATCATCGAGGCGATCAGGGCGGCCGGATACGTTCCCGGCAAGGAGGTCGCGCTGGCTCTCGACGTCGCCGCGTCGGAGTTCCACGAGGATGGGTCGTACGCCTTCGAGGGGACGAGCAGGTCGGCGAAGGAGATGGTCGCCTACTACGCCGAGCTCGTCGATGCCTATCCGCTCGTGTCGATCGAGGATCCGCTGGACGAGGACGACTGGGACGGCTGGAAGGCGATGACCGACCTGCTCGGCGACGCGGTGCAGATCGTCGGCGATGACCTGTTCGTCACCAACCCCGAGCGGCTCGGTCGCGGCATCGCCTCCGGGACGGCCAACGCGCTGCTCGTCAAGGTCAACCAGATCGGGACACTCACCGAGACTCTCGACGCCGTCACGCTCGCGCAGACCAACGGCTACCGCTGCATGATGAGCCACCGCTCCGGCGAGACCGAGGATGTCACCATCGCCGACCTTGCCGTCGCGACGAACTGCGGTCAGATCAAGGCCGGGGCGCCTGCCCGGTCCGAGCGGGTCGCCAAGTACAACCAGCTCCTGCGCATCGAGGAGGAGCTCGACGACGCGG
>JAKDLQ010000269.1 GCA_030452775.1 Micrococcales bacterium
CGACGTCGCGGCCCTCCTCGTAGGCGGCGAGGAAGCCGCGGAAGGTGATGACGGTGCCACTGGCGCTGAACTCGACCGCCGCGGCGCCCTCGACCGCGGTGTCGATCGCGAGCTTGACGGTGGCCGTCGAGCCGCGGGCGTCGGCCATCTGCGAGGCGATCGTCCGCTTCCAGATGAGGTCGTAGAGCGCGTAGTCCTCGCCGCGCAGCTCACCCGCGACCTGGGCCGGAGTCCGGAACCGGTCGCCGGCGGGGCGGATCGCCTCGTGGGCCTCCTGCGCGTTCTTGACCTTCTTCTCATAGCGGCGCGGACGGTCGGGGACGTACTCGGCGCCGTACATGTCGCGGGCCTGGCCGCGCGCCGCGGTGAGGGCGGCGTCGGAGATGCTCGTGGAGTCGGTGCGCATGTAGGTGATGTAGCCGCCCTCGTAGAGCCGCTGAGCGACTCGCATCGCGTTCTTCGAGCCGAGCCGCAGCTTGCGCGAGGCCTCCTGCTGGAGGGTCGAGGTGGTGAACGGCGCCGACGGCCGACGGGTGTAGGGCTTCTCCTGCACGTCGGTCACCCGTGCCGTGAGGGTGCGGCAGGCCACCGCGATGCGGTTCGCGAGCGCCTCATCGAGGTGCGCCACGTTCTTGGCCGTCAGCTCACCCGAGTCGGCGAAGTCGCGACCGGTGGCGACGCGCCGGCCGTCGACCTGCGACAGCCGGGCCATGAACCGCTGGGCCGCGTCGCTGGGGGTGAACTCGCCCTCGACGTCCCAGTAGCTCGACCGCACGAAGGCCATCCGCTCGCGTTCGCGCTCGACGACCATGCGGGTGGCGACCGACTGCACGCGGCCGGCCGACAGGCCCTGGCGCACCTTGCGCCACAGCACCGGGCTGACCTCGTAGCCGTAGAGCCGGTCGAGGATGCGGCGGGTCTCCTGCGCGTCGACCAGGGCCGTATCGATCTCGCGGGTCTCGTTGACCGCACGCTGCAGCGCCTCCCGGGTGATCTCGTGGAACACCATGCGCTTGACGGGTACCCGCGGTGAGAGCGCCTCGAGCAGGTGCCAGGCGATCGCCTCGCCCTCCCGGTCCTCGTCGGTGGCCAGATAGAGCTCGCTCGCGTCCTTGAGCTTGCGCTTGAGCTCGGCGACCTTCTTCTTCTTGTCCGAGTCGACGACGTAGTAGGGCTCGAAGTCGTTGTCGACGTCGACGGCGAACCGGCCGTAGGGGCCCTTTTTCATGTCGGCCGGCAGCTCCGACGGGGTGGGCAGATCCCGGATGTGACCGATCGAGGCCTCCACGTCGTAGTCCCCGCCGAGATAGCCGGCGATCGTCTTGACCTTGCCCGGCGACTCGACGATGACCAGCTTGCGGCCCGTGCCTGCGGCCATGACCCCACCTCATTCTTCCCCGGTTTCACGTGCAGCGGATTCGTCGCTGCGTGGACGTGGAACGCGCCCTGACCGTAACAGCCCGTGTCAACCTTCCCCACTTCGGAGCACCGTAGAGTAGCGGTGAGAAGGCGTGGGCCGTATGCCGCCCACGCACCGTTGACACGCCGTCGTCCCCGAGCGCCGGGGCCGGCGCACCTGGGGAAGGACGAGCACCACATGACCGACCAGCCTGCTGCCGCCGAGGCCGCCACCGCGGCGATGCCGCTCGCCCCACCGGAGGCGGACGAGTCCGCCTTCACCCTCACCGCTCCGGCGCCCGCCAGGCCGATCGGTGAGACCGCCGCGCCGTCGATGGCGCCCGCAGTCCCCGAGGCGGCCGTGCCCGAGCTCGACGCCAAGGTCGACTCCTACCTCGACTCGTTGATGAGCGCCGCGGCGAAGTCGCCCGAGTGGGAGACCAAGGCCGCCGATGTGCGCACTATGGGCAACGACGAGGTGCGCTTCGCCGCCGAGTCGTCCAACCGGATGCTCCAGATGCCGGTCAAGGCAGTCAACGAGGGATCCCTGTCGAAGGGCTCGAAGGTCGGCAAGACGCTGCTCGAGCTGCGCCGCACCGTCGAGGACCTCGACCCGTCGCAGGCCACCGGTGCCAAGAAGATCCTCGGGATGATCCCCTTCGGGGACAAGGTCACCGACTACTTCCGCAAGTACCAGTCATCGCAGAGCCAGCTCAACGGCATCCTGCACTCGCTCCGGTCCGGCCAGGACGAGCTGCAGAAGGACAACGTCGCGCTCAACCTCGAGAAGCGGTCGCTCTGGGACTCGATGGGCCGGCTCAACCAGTACGTCTACGTCACCGAGCGGCTCGACGCGCGGCTCGCGGCCCAGATCGCGACGCTCGAGGCGACCGACCCCGATCGGGCCAAGGCGATGCGCGAGGACGTGCTCTTCTACGTCCGGCAGAAGCACCAGGACCTGCTCACCCAGCTCGCCGTGTCCATCCAGAACTACCTCGCGATCGACATCATCATCAGGAACAACATCGAGCTCATCAAGGGCGTCGACCGCGCGACGACGACCACCGTGTCGGCGTTGCGGACCGCGGTCATCGTCGCCCAGGCGCTCAACAACCAGCAGCTCGTCCTCGACCAGATCACCGCGCTCAACACGACGACGTCCGGGCTCATCGAGCGCACGTCCGAGCTGCTCAAGTCCAACTCGGCCCGGATCCAGGAGCAGTCGGCGAGCGCGACGATCAGTATCGAGGCGCTGCAGAAGGCCTTCGCCAACATCTACGAGACGATGGATGCCATCGACGTCTTCAAGGTCAAGGCGCTCGACACCATGGCGGCGACGATCGGCTCGCTCGAGACCGAGGTCGCCAAGTCGCGCAGCTACCTCGACCGGGTGGCGGCCCACGACGCCCGCCAGGCCGCGGGGGCAGCGCCCGGTGCCCTCGATCTCGGTCCCGCCCGACGCTGACCGACACGCGACCGACGACGACTGACAGGCGAAGGGGACAGACAGGTGGGGATCCGATCGTGGTTCGGGCT
>JAKDLQ010000270.1 GCA_030452775.1 Micrococcales bacterium
TCCTCCTCCGGGATCTGGCGCGGGTCCTTCTCGCAGTCCTCGCGCTTCTTGGGCACCCAGATCCGGCCGTCGTTGCGCAGCGACTCCGACATCAGGGTCAGCTTGCTCTGGTAGTCGCCGGCGACCGGGATGCAGGTCGGGTGGATCTGCGTGTAGCACGGATTGGCGAAGTAGGCGCCGTTGCGATGCGCCCGCCAGATCGCCGTCGTGTTGCAGCCCATCGCGTTGGTCGACAGGAAGAAGACGTTGCCGTAGCCGCCGGAGGCGAGCACGACCGCGTCGGCCAGGTGCGTCTCGATCTCGCCGGTCACCATGTCGCGGGCGATGATGCCGCGAGCCACGCCTCCCACGACGATGATCTCGAGCATCTCGTGGCGGGTGTACTGCTCGACGGTGCCGGCGGCCACCTGCCGCTCCATGGCCTGGTAGGCCCCGATGAGCAGTTGCTGACCGGTCTGTCCGGCTGCGTAGAAGGTCCGGGCCACCTGGACGCCACCGAAACTGCGGTTGTCGAGCAGGCCGCCGTACTCTCGGGCGAACGGGACGCCCTGGGCAACGCACTGGTCGATGATGTTGGCGCTCTCCTGCGCGAGCCGGTAGACGTTCGACTCGCGGGAGCGGTAGTCGGCACCCTTGACCGTGTCGTAGAAGAGCCGGTAGACCGAGTCGCCGTCGTCGTTGTAGTTCTTCGCCGCGTTGATGCCGCCCTGTGCCGCGATCGAGTGGGCTCGGCGCGGGGAGTCCTGGTAGCAGAAGGACTTCACGTGATAGCCGGCCTCGCCGAGCGTGGCGGCGGCCGAGGCGCCGGCGAGCCCGGTCCCGACGATGATGACCGACAGCCTGCGGCGGTTGGTCGGGTTGACCAGCCTCGCGTCGAACTTGCGCTGCGTCCACATCTCGGCCGCCGGGAGGTCCGGGGCCTTGGTGTCCTCGATCGGCGGGCCTGCACGGTAGAGGCCCTCGACGAGTGCTCCGTTGGTTTCGGTCATGGCGTCTCAGTTCCCCTTCACTATTCTGAACAGGATGGCCAGCGGCGGCAACGCGAAGCCAACGGCAATGACAAGCGCGAGGACGCCCGCAGTCGCCTTGGCCGTGGCGCGGGCCTTGGCGCTGTTGGTCCAACCGAGGGTCTGCGCGGCGCTCCACACCCCATGCCAGAGGTGCAGCCCCAGCGCGACGAGGGCGAGGAGGTAGATGAGGGTGACCCACCAGACCTGGAAGCTCGAGATGAGCAGCATACCCGGGCTGCCGCCGGCGGTCAGGGTGCCGACGTTGAACTTGAGCCACGTGAACTGGAGCAGGTGCCAGATGACGAAGAGGAAGATGGCGACCCCGCCCCACCGCATCCACTCGGTCCGGATCGAGGCCTTGGCCGCGGCCTTGGCGACGTAACGCGTCGAACGGGCGCCGTTGGCCCTACCCCAGAGGACGAACGCGGCGTAGACGTGCGCGACGACGGCGATGACAAGCAGGGCTCGGACGATCCAGAGTAGGCCGCCGAAGGGCAGTATCGGGGTGAGCATGGTCCTCAGGTGGTGGGCATACGCATCGAACGGCGCCACCCCTCCGAAGATCTTGAGGTTCCCGTACATGTGCAGCAGGACGTAGAGGACGAAGAGCGCACCGGACAGCGCCATGAGCAACTTGAGGAACACCGTGGTGCGACGCGCCGAGACCTGCGAAGTGGGGGAGAGCGTATTGGTGGCCACGAGCGCACCCTATCGCCGCACCCGTGTGACCCACATCTCACCTTACCCGTCGTGAGAACCTTGTGATCTTTTCCACTCGCATGTTTGCGCGCGTCCACCGTGTCGAGCCGTCTCGGATTGGGTCGGGTTAGGGTGGATTTGCCCGATCGCCGTGAAAGGAACCTGTGAGCACCACACCGCCGCCGCCGATGACTGCGGCCGGTTACCACGCCGCAGCGCCGCTCGCGGATGTCTACGCCGGCCCGGGCCAAGGCCCCATCGGCAGGATCCGGCCCACCGGCGTGTGCATCCTGCTTGTCATCGTGACCTTGGGGATATACGGCCTCATCTGGTACTACCAGGTCCACGAGGAGATGAAGCGGCACACCGGTCAGGGGATCGGCGGGCCGGTGGCGCTCGTCCTCGCCTTCTTCCTCTCGATCGTCATGTCCTTCCTCTGCCCCGCCGAGGTCGGTGCTCTCTACGAACGCCGCGGCCAGCCCGCCCCTGTCTCGGTATTGACCGGCCTTTGGGCCACGCTCGGGGCACTTATCCTCATCGGGCCGATTGTCTGGTTCGTCAAGACCAACGGTGCCCTCAACGCCTATTGGCGCTCGCTCGGCGCGCAGCACTGATCCGACAGGGACTTCCGGCCATACATTGGGCACTGCTTCCACGGTGGAAGCAGTGCCCAAGGCCGTCGGAGGAGGACCTCTCCGTATGCCGCTGAGCCCACCCTTGCGCCAAGACGGCGTGCTGAGTCGGCTGGGCGGCACACGGTCATACGGCACTACGGCCACGCTTCACGCGGTGGTGAGGGCGCGGCGCCGGAAGGCGGCGACCGCCGTCAGGGCAAGAACGGCCGCGACGGCGACCAGGACGGCGAGCGGCGCGACATACACCGTGCCGCCCGGGACGACCGAGCCGTGGGCGAAGGGCGAGAGGTCGGTGATGGCCGCGGGGAGACGGAGGAGCGAGCCGAACTCGCCGACGACGAGGAACGCGGCGAGCAGCGCCCACGCGATCGTGACGAGCCGGGGCAGCGCGCCGAAGAACACGAGGGCCAGGCCGACACAGACCCAGACGGCGGGAACTGTGGCGAGCACCGCGGGCATCAGGTGGCCCAGCGCCGCCCCGAGGTCACCGCCCGAGCCGGCCGAGGTGACCGACACGCCGAGGCCGAAGACGATGAGCAGCGC
>JAKDLQ010000271.1 GCA_030452775.1 Micrococcales bacterium
CTCTCGCTCAACCTCGCGGTGCTCCTCAAGAGCGCCAAGGTCGGCTCCGAGCACTTCGCCCGTCTCAAGGTGCCGCCGAACCTGCCGCGCTTCGTCCTCGTCGATGAGGAGGAGCACACCCACCGCAAACGATTCGTCCCGCTCGAGGACATCATCGCCGCGCACCTCGATCAGCTGTTCCCGGGCATGGAGGTCCAGGAGCACTTCTACTTCCGCGTCACCCGCAACGAGGACATCGACGTCGAAGAGGACGACGCCGAGAACCTCCTCACCGCCCTCGAGAAGGAGCTGACCCGACGCCGGTTCGGACCGCCGATCCGGCTCGAGGTCGAAGAGGACATCGATCCCAAGGTCCTTGACATGCTCAGCAGTGAGCTGCAGATCAGTGAGCGGGAGCTCTATCGGCTGCCCACGCCGCTCGACCTCACGGGCCTCTGGGGCCTCACCGACGTCGACCGCTCGGACCTCGAGTACCCGGTGTTCTTCGCCCGAACGCACCCCGACTTCGCGCCGGCCGAGAGCGCCAAGGCGATCGACCTGCTCGCGGCGGTGCGGAGCAAGGACGTGCTCGTCCAGCACCCCTACAACTCGTTCTCGACGTCTGTCCAGGCATTCATCGAGCAGGCCGCCGCCGACCCCGACGTCCTCGCCATCAAGCAGACGCTCTATCGGACGTCGGGCGACTCCCCGATCATCGACTCGCTCATCGACGCCGCCGAAGCGGGCAAGCAGGTCCTGGCAGTCGTCGAGCTCAAGGCGCGCTTCGACGAGGTCAACAACATCTCGTGGGCCCGCAAGCTGGAGCAGTCCGGGGTCCACGTCGTCTATGGCGTCGTCGGCCTCAAGACCCATTGCAAACTGTGCCTCGTCGTGCGCCAGGAGCCGGATGGCCTGGTGCGCTACTGTCACGTCGGCACCGGCAACTACAACCCGAAGACTGCCCGCCTCTACGAGGACTTCGGGCTGTTCACGTGCGATCCGCAGGTCGGCGAGGACCTCGCGCGGCTGTTCAACCAAATGTCCGGCTACGCGCCACGCAGCAAGTTCAAGCGCCTCCTCGTCGCCCCGCGCAGCATGCGATCCGGGCTCATCGACCTCATCGAGCAGGAGATCGGGCTGCACGCCGAGCCGGAAGGCACCAGCGACGGCACAGACGCCACCAGCGACGGCGCGGACGGCACAGATGGCTCCAGCGACGGCGCAGGTGACTCCAACGATGCAGGCGCCCGCCGGTCGAGGGGCCGGATCGTCCTCAAGGCGAACGCCATCGTGGACGAAGCCACCATCGATGCGCTCTATCGCGCCTCGATGGCCGGCGTCCAGGTGGACATCTGGGCTCGTGGCATCTGCGCCATCCGCCCTGGTGTGCCGGGCCTGTCCGAGAACATCCGTGTCCGCTCCATCCTCGGCCGCTTCCTCGAGCACTCGCGGATCTTCTGGTTCGACCACGGCGACGACCCGCAGGTCTACATCGGTAGCGCCGACCTCATGCACCGCAACCTCGACCGGCGTGTCGAGGCGCTGGTGCGGATCACCGATCCCGGCCACCTCGAGGAGATCGGCCAGCTGATGGACCTGGCCTTCGCCGAGACGACCTCTCGCTGGGACCTGGGCGCGGATGGTCGCTGGGTGCGCCACCACCTGAGTGCCGACGGGACACCCCTCATCGATCTGCAGGCCAGGCTGGTCGAGAGGCACGAGAAGCGCCGCCGTAAGGCGCGCCGCCGATGAACGCGCCCCTTGCCCATTCGATGTGTGGGCGCGTCGCATGCGACGCGCCCACACATCGAATGGGGATCTGATGGCGTCCGTCATTCCCGCCGCGGGGACCCTGCCGTGGCGTCGCCGCGACGGAACCCTTGAGGTCGCCCTGGTCCACCGACCCAAATACGACGACTGGTCCTGGCCCAAGGGCAAGCTCGACCCCGGTGAGCATGCCCACGTCACGGCCGTCCGGGAGACCGCCGAGGAGACTGGGCTGCACGTCCATCTCGGGATCCCCCTGCCCTCGACCGCCTACCCGATACTCGACCCACGGGGAGAGCCTGCGAGGAAGCAGGTGCACTACTGGGCGGCGACAGTCGCGGGCGGCAGCGGCGTCCTCGAGCACGAGATCGACGAGGTCGCCTGGGTCGATGTCCGCGCCGCGAGCGACCGGCTCGACTACACCCGCGACCGCGAGCAGCTGCTCGCCCTCGTCCGGGCGGACCGGGCGGGAGCTCTCGAGACCTGGCCGCTGGCTCTCGTCCGGCACGCCAAGGCGCACTCACGCTCATCCTGGAAAGGCAAGGACGATCGACGACGGCCACTGGATCGCATCGGCAAGGCACAGGCCGAGGTCATCGCCGCGATCCTCTGCGGATTCGGCGTGAGCCGGCTCGTCTCGTCCTCATCGGTGCGCTGCACCAAGACGCTCGCGCCGTACGCCGATCGGGCGCGGCTGCGACTGCACACGCGCGACGGGCTCACCGAAGAGTGCTTCGCCGAGACACCGCAGAAGGCAGTGCGGCACCTGGCCAAGCTCCTGGACAGGGGGGAGAGCGCCGCACTCTGCAGCCACGGACCGGTGCTCCCCAGCCTCATCGACACGCTCGCGGGGCACGTGATGGACGGCCACCCCGGTGCGGCCTGGCTGTCCGAGGAGCTCGCCACCGCCGCGGACTCCGGGATGTGCAAGGGCGAGGTGCTCGTGAGCCACGTCACCGGACGCGGCCCGTCGGCCCGGATCGTCGCCGTGGAGCGGATCGATACCTGAGCGCCCGAACACTCCCTGCCGTCCAGGCGTCCCGTCTGTGCCGCTGTGCTGGCCCCGCCCGTATGCCGCTGTGGCCCGCCCGTATGCCGCTGTGGCCCCGCCCCGTATG
>JAKDLQ010000272.1 GCA_030452775.1 Micrococcales bacterium
CCCGTCCTGTCCCGACTGCGACCTACAATGGATGACTGATGCCACACCCCTTGCTGGACGCCTTCCAGGCGATCCCCGACGTCCGCCGCGTCCTCGATGAGCTCGGCCGGTCACATCTTGTCGACGTCTCCGCGAGCAGCGGGACGCTTCCCTTCTTGCTCGCTGCCCTCGCTCGCCGGGCGGCGGAGGCGAGCCAGGGCGAAACCGGCAGGGTGTCGACCGACGGCCCGAGTGCCGGGGCGCCGATGCTCGTCGTCACGGCGACGACCCGTGAGGCCGACGACCTCGCCTCGGCACTCACGGCGTTCCTGCCCGCGGAGGCGATCGGCGTGTTCCCCTCATGGGAGACCTTGCCCCATGAGCGGCTCTCGCCGCGCAGCGACACCGTGGGGCGCCGTCTCGGGGTGCTGCGCCGGCTGGCGCACCCGGACCCGGTGGACTCGAGTCGCGGACCGCTTGCCATCGTCGTCGCGCCGGTCCGTGCGGCCCTGCAGCCGATCACGAAGGGGCTCGGCGACCTTGTCCCCGTTTCGCTCAAGCCAGGCGACGAGCGTCCTCTGGATGAGGTCGTCGACGCGCTCGCGGCGGCCGCGTACGTGCGGACGGATCTGGTCGAGCGACGTGGTGAGTTCGCCGTCCGCGGTGGCATCCTCGACGTGTTCTCGCCGACGGAGGAGCACCCGGTCCGTGTCGAGTTCTGGGGCGACACGGTCGAGGAGATCCGGTGGTTCAAGGTCGCCGACCAGCGCAGCATGGAGATAGCCGAGCACGGGCTGTGGGCGCCGCCGTGTCGGGAGATGCTGCTCACCCCCGCCGTCCGGGAGCGGGCCGCGGCACTGGCACCGCAGTTGCCCGGCGTCGCGGACATGTTGGCCAAGGTCGCCGAGGGCATCGCGGTCGAGGGGATGGAGTCGCTCGCCCCGGCGCTCGTCGACGGGATGGAATCCGTGATCGACGTCCTCCCGCACGGCTCGCTCATCATCCTCGCCGACCCGGAACGGGTCCGGACCCGTGCACACGACCTGCTCCAGACCAGTGCCGAGTTCCTCGAGGCGAGCTGGTCCAACGCGGCCGCCGGCAATCACGTCCCCGTCGATCTCCAGTCGCTCCTCGGCAGCGCCTCCTTCTGGACGCTGGCCCAAACCCGTGCCCTCGCCCTCGCGACGGGATGTGCGTGGTGGACGCTGACGCCGTTCGCTGTCGATGACGAGCTCGTCATCGACAGCGACGAGGACGACATCCGCCTCGCGGTGCACACGACGCCGACCGAGGCCTTCCGTGGAGACACCGAGGCGGCGCTGGCCCACCTGCGCGGCAGAACAGCGACCGGGTGGCGGGTCGCGGTCGTCACCCAGGGACCGGGTCTTGCCAGGCGCGTGCTCGAGGTGCTCCGCGACGAGGACATCCGAGCGGTCATGCTCGACGAAAGGCCCTTGGAGGGAGGCGTGGTCGGCATCACGTCAGCATCGCTCGGGCACGGATTCGTCCACGAGGGCGAGCAGTTCGAGCTGCTCACCGAGACCGACCTCACCGGTCAGGCAGGCACCGCGGCCTCCACCAAGGACATGCGCCGTATGCCGTCGCGCCGCCGCAACCAGGTCGACCCGCTGCAGCTGCACGCCGGGGACCACGTCGTGCACGAGCAGCACGGAGTGGGTCGCTTCGTCGAGATGATGCAACGCACGGTTGCGGGAGCCACCCGCGAGTACCTCGTCATCGAGTACGCCCCGAGCAGGCAGGGCAAGAACAGGACGCCGGACCTGCTCTACGTCCCGACCGACCAGCTCGACCAGGTGACGAAGTACTCCGGCGGGGAGAACCCGACGCTGAGCAGGATGGGCGGCTCCGACTGGAGCCGGACCAAGTCGCGGGCCAGGCGCTACGTCAAGCAGATCGCCAATGAGCTCATCCGGCTCTACAGCGCCAGGCAGGCGACCAAGGGCTTCGCCTTCGGGCCCGACACGCCGTGGCAGCGCGAGCTCGAGGACGCCTTCGCCCACGTCGAAACCCCAGACCAGCTCTCGAGCGTGGACGAGGTCAAGTCGGACATGGAGCAGCAGGTCCCGATGGATCGTCTCATCTGCGGCGACGTCGGCTACGGCAAGACCGAGATCGCGGTCCGGGCCGCGTTCAAGGCGATCCAGGACGGCAAGCAGGTGGCCATCCTGGTGCCGACCACGTTGCTCGTCAGTCAGCACCAGCAGACCTTCTCCGAGCGCTATGCGCAGTTCCCCGTCACGGTCCGCTCGCTGTCCCGCTTCCAGTCCGACAAGGAAGCGAGGGAGGTCCTCGCCGGGATGGCGGACGGATCGATCGACATCGTCATCGGCACCCATCGGCTGCTGGCCAACGATGCCCGCTTCAAGGACCTCGGGCTCGTCGTCATCGACGAGGAGCAGCGCTTCGGCGTCGAGCACAAGGAGCTGCTCAAGACGCTGCGCACCGCGGTCGACGTGCTGTCGATGTCGGCGACGCCGATCCCGCGCACGCTCGAGATGGCGGTCACCGGGATCCGGGAGATGTCCACGCTGGAGACGCCACCGGAGGAGCGACACCCCGTCCTCACCTTCGTCGGCGCCTTCGACGAGTTGCAGATCGCCGCGGCGGTCCGGCGTGAACTGCTGCGAGAGGGCCAGGTCTTCTACATCCACAACAAGGTCTCGAGCATCGAGAAGGCAGCCGCCCGGCTGCGTGAGCTCGTCCCCGAGGCCCGGATCGCGACCGCCCATGGTCAGATGCCCGAGCACCGACTCGAACGGGTCGTGGCGGACTTCTGGGAGAAGCGCTCCGATGTCCTGGTCTGCACCACGATCGTCGAGACCGGCCTGGACATCTCCAACGCCAACACCCTCATCGTCGAAC
>JAKDLQ010000022.1 GCA_030452775.1 Micrococcales bacterium
ACGCCAACAACATCATCCCACGTGCTGCGTAGTCACTCCAGCAGAGCCGCACCCGACGGCACTCAGCGCGACCTGGGTGAGCAACTTCGTGGCCGAGACCTCGGGATCGTTCAGACCCAACAGCCAGCGCATGAGCGATACCTGGATCGTGCAGCACCTGGTCGCACGGACACCGTTCTACGCACTGTTGGTCGCGGCTGGTCTGGAGTCGACCGAGATGCTCGACCGACTGCCGAGGTTCGTCCCGGCACCCACCCAGGATGAGGTGCCCGCCGCTCTCCGTCAGGCGTCGACACGACGTTCATCCGTTCCGCAGCCAGCAAGGGAACCACCAGCAAGTCCGACATCTGCTCATCGGACCCGGAGGCGTACTGGTGTCGACGCGACGGGAACCACGCCGGTAACGATCCGGCCACCCGCGCGAAGTCGAAGTACCAGCGCACCCGCGAGGCCATCGGCTGGGGTCGTGAACTCCACACGGCCGTCCCCTACGCGAACGAGCCCGGAGAGCCCGCAGAAGTGCCGCCCATCGTCCTCGGGGTCGCCTTCGACAACCCCGGCCGCAACCTCCCAGCGAACGCGCTCACCATCGTCGATGCCAACCTCGGCCACGGCCGTCCCGCTGGCACGCTCGTCACCGACCGCGCCTATCTGCCCCACGCCAAGGCAGAAGACCTCGCCCTCCCGCTCCGGGCACGTGGCTACGACCTGGTGATGGACTACGACAACTCCGAGTCCATGCTCGACGCCCAGGCCTCCCATGAGGGCGCTCCGCTGATCGAGGGCACCTGGTATTGCCCGTCCATGCCGCAACCGCTCCGGGACGCGAGCATTGACTACCTCCTCACCCCCGAGGGCGACCCGCGGCGGATCACCGACGACGAGTATCGGCAGCGGATCGCACAGCGGGAGAGGTACCGGCTCCGCAACAAGGAGAAGCCCGACGCCGCGGGCTACACCCGGAAGGTGTGTACCGCAGCCGGTCCCAGCGCCACGGTGGTCTGTCCCCTCCAGGAGCAGCACCCGAAGGCAGCGGCGAGTCCGGGCTCACGCACATCCTGACGCTGAACCGCATCGACCCCGCGCCGAAGGTCTGCACCAACCAGTCGACACTGACCTTCGCACCGCAGGTCGGCGCGAAGTACGAGCAGGCCTACCCCTACCAGTCCAAGACCGGGCAGTTGCACTACATCCACGGCCGCCAGGCCGGACGGCCGGTTCCAGCCCGTCGACGACACCGAACGCCATCCCCGGCGCGGCTGGATCGCCACCCTGATCGCCGTCGTCGTGATGGTCGCGGCCACCAACGTCCGCAAGATCACCCGGTGGCTGCTCGACCGCCAAGGCGTGCCGACCATCGACGAGCGCCCACCGGCCAAGCGCAAGCTCCGCCGCGACCTCACCGACGGCTACCGCCTCGCCCCGGTCAACGACCCGCCCGCCGAGACCGCCTCCTGACCCGACGCCGCCCTCGCCGGGCTCTCGGCATACCCGGACAGCCGAAATCGCTCCGAAACCGGCCGCCGAGACGCCCACGCAGCACCCAGAGCGCCTGATAACCGTCTCCGGAAGCCACAGAGCCGCCTCCCAGACCTGGGAGGCGGCTCTCTTCCGCTCTCGGGCGGCTACGACGCAAACGCCTTCCCGTCTACGACGCAAACGACCCTTGGTGCGCGAGGGGGGATTTGAACCCCCACGCCCTTTCGGACACTGGCACCTGAAGCCAGCGCGTCTGCCGTTCCGCCACTCGCGCAGTGACAAGCAGACAGTGTGGTGCATGTCCGGGCCGAACGCCAAACCACCAACCGCCGCCACACCACGAGCCGACAGCGCACCACACCGCACCCTCAAGACCGTCAGCCCACCGTAACCCGACGCCTCACGAGGGCGCCGGCCGCGCAGCGGCGGCGCCGACCTGCTCGGTCGCCCCCGTGTCCTCGTCCTCGTGCCGTCTCCCGCTGCCGAGCGACAGGGTGGCGAGCAGGCCGAGGACGAGGAACCCGGCCGCGGTGAAAGCGGCATACCGTGTCGCATCGGAGAAGGTCTGCTTGGCGACGGGGGCGATCGGCGCCGTCTGCGGGTCGCGCGCGAGGCCGGGAATCGCGCCGCCAGCGCTGTCGACGACCGCGTCGACGACGTGCGTGCGGACCGCCGCCGGGACACCCCGCTGCTGCAGCCCGTTGTCGAGAGCGGCGCCGGCACCGACGAACAGGACCGTCCCGAGGACGGCGATGCCGAGGGCCGATCCGATCTGGCGGGAGGTGCTCTGGATCCCCGATCCTTCACCGCTGCGCTGGATCGGGACGTCGACGAGGACCACGCCGGTCAGCTGCGCGGTGGCGAGCCCGACGCCGAGGCCGTAGACGAAGAGCGGCGGCGCGATCGCGTACCACGCTGTCGCGGGTCCGATGACCAGACCGAGCCCGGCCACCCCGACGATCTCGGCGACGATGCCCATCCGGACGAGCGAGGAGGGCTCGAGCCGGTCGCTCACGGCGGCGGACAGCCCACTCGCCGCGAAGGACCCCACGGCCAGGGCGAGCAGGACCAGGCCGGTCTGGAAGGCGGTGTAGCCAAGGACGTTCTGTAGCCAGAGCGGCAGCGACAGGATGATGCCGAACTCCCCGAGGCTGACGATGAGCGCGGCGAAGTTGCCGTTGCGAAACGACGGGATCGCGAACAGGTCGAAGCGAATGAGCGTCGGCTTGTCGCGCGCCGTGCGCCGCAGCGTCCGGACGACGAAGACGGCGCCACCGATGAGTGCGATGGCGAAGGCGATCGGGATGGGGGACAGGGACAGCGGCCAGTCCCAGTCGAGCACGGTGAGGTCTCGCACGCTTCGCCACCAGCCGTAGGTGCGGCCCTCGATGAGCCCGAAGGCGAGCGCCGCGAAGGTGATGGCGGACAGCAGCGCGCCGACGACGTCGATGCGGCCGCGACCCTCCGACCGCGACTCGTCGACGAAGAGGAGCACGCCCCCGACGATGAGCAACCCGATCGGCAGGTTGACCCCGAACGCCCAGCGCCAGGAGAACGCCGTCGTGAGCCAGCCGCCGAGGAGCGGCCCGAGCGCGACCATGCCCCCGATCGTCGAGCCCCACACGGCGAAGGCGATGCCCCGGTCCCGGCCGGTGAAGCCGGCATTGATGAGCGACAGGGTCGTCGGCAGGATCATCGCCCCGCCGAAGCCCTGGATGACCCGGGCCCCGATCAGGGCCGATCCGGAGTCGACGGTCGCCGCGAGCACCGAGGCGAGGACGAACACCGCGACCCCGATGAGCAGCATCCGACGGCGCCCGATGCGGTCCGCGACGATCCCCCAGATGAGCAGGGTCGCGGCGAAGACGAGCGTGTAGGACTCCTGGACCCACTGGACCTGGGAGGAGGTCAGCCCGATGTCGTCGACGATGTACGGAATGGCGACATTGACGATCGTCGAGTCGACGATGATGAGAGCGACGGCGACACTGATGGCGACGAGGCCGAACCACCGTCGGCGGGCCCCTGGGTGCGACGGGCCGGCCGACGCGTGCTTTGGCGCGTATGAGCTCCGGGCTCCCCGCACGATCAAACTCCTTCGAACGTCCAACATTTCGATGTCCATAACATATAAGTCCTAGTAGAATACGACCATGCCCAGTCCGTCAAGCGCCCCCGATCGCGCCGCCGATGATCCCCCCACGCGTCGCTCCACCTCTCTCTCCACCCCTCGCGTCGCCCTGGGCACCTCGACGCACGCGCCCGAGACCCGCGCCCTTCGCGCCCTCGGCAGCGCGAACGTGGACGCCTCGGCGGCCCTGGCCCGCCGGCTCGAGATGAACCCGACGGACTTCGCCGCCATGAGCCACATCGCGTATGCCGCCGAGCCGCTCGGCCCGCGAGAGCTCAGCTCCCGTCTCGGGATCACCCCCGGCGCGATGACGGACGTCGTCGACCGGCTCGAGGCGGCCGGGCACCTGCTGCGAGAGCGTGACACCGCCGACCGCCGCCGGGTGCGGCTGCTGGCGACGGAGGCCGCCAACGTCGAGGTCCACGCTCACCTGCGCGAGCTGCTCGATGGCCTCGACGCGATCACGACGGAGTTCACCTCCGAGGAACGCGCCGCCATCCAGCGCTTCCTCGCCGAGGCGACCCGCGCCTACCGCCGGTTCGCGCAGGCCACCGGCCCGGCCGAGCATCCGGACCGAGGAGCTCCCGGACCCAGCTGAGCGGCGCCCCGCTCAGAGCCCGTCGACGACGACGGCGGTCATCTCCAGGCACGCCTCGTCGGTGCGCCTCGCGACCTTGAGAGGGTCGATACGCAGGCCAGGGGTCAGCATCGGGTCGAAGGGGATCTCGACGACCGCGCGCACCCACTGCTCGAAGTGCTCCCGCGTGTGCACGCCCGTGCTGAGGTCCCCGCGCGGGGAGGTGTGCGAGATGACGCAGACGGCATTGCGCACGAGATCCTCGCGGCCCATCGCGACGAGCGAGTCGAGGTTCTTGGCGGCGACGACCGACGTGTCGTCCTTGAGCGAGGTGGCGAACACGAGCAGGTCCGCCTGCGCCGCGGCCGCGAGCCAGTTGGGGGCCAGCCGGTTGTTCCCGGTGTCGATGAGGATCATCCGGTAGAAGCGCGACAGCTGCCGGTGCAGTGTGTCGAACTCGTCCTCACCGATGATCCGCATCGCCTCGTCGTCGTCGGCCGAGGCGAGCACGTCGAAGTTGAGCCCGCGCTGCTCACGCACCCAGTGCTGCAGCTCGGCCGGCCCGGCGAGCGGGTTCTGCGCGATCTGCGGCAGCGCGCCGAGCAGGTCGACGACGGTGCGGTGATGCGGCTGTGACGGCGAGCGCATGCCGAGGGTGCCCTCGGTCTCGTTGTTGTCCCAGGCGAGGACCGAGCCGGAGCGGTGGCGGGCGAGGTAGCTGGCCAGCATCAGCGTGACGAGCGTCTTGCCGCCGCCGCCCTTGGTATTGATCACCATGACCGTCTTGCGCCCGTCGAGGGGCCGCGCGATCCGCTCGACGCGCTCCCGCTCCGTCCGCTCGGCCAGGCTCGGGCCGAGCCCGAACGCCCGGCGCCACCCGCTCGTCGCCCCCGTGCGCCGCCGCTCACCCCTGACGCGCGCGCTGATGAGGGACTCGGCGCTGGGCCCACGGGCATCACCGGGCTCGCCGGCACGTTCGATGCCGTATGCCGCCGTCCCGTATGCCGCCGTGCCGCCTTCCCCGGTCCCGCCGCGGTCGTCCATGGCGAGGGTCTCGGCTGGAGCGTCCGAGGCGAGGGTCTCGGCTGGAGCGTCCGAGGCGAGGATCTCGGACGGCGAGTCGGCGTCGAACTCGCCCGGCTGACCGGGGTCGCCTGCGTCGGGGGTGAGCTCTGCGGCATACGGGTCATCGACCACGTCTGCGGCATCCTCGGCCCACTCACGGACGCTCCATGAAGAGGCTCGCGGCTCGCTCGCAGGGACGGGGACGGGCAGCTCGAATCCACGAGGAATCACGACGTTGTGCGGGTAGCCGGGCAGGCCCGAGTCCTTGGGCACGCGGTCCCTCTCGCGATCCGCCACACGGTCCCTCTCGCGGTCCTCGGTGTCGTCCGCACTCATCGAGGTCTTCTCCTCATCGCTGCAGGTCGCCCCGGCCGGGCAACAGTAAACTCAGACCTCGCGAAATCGTCTCATCTTCGCGGGCCTCGACAAACCCGTCCGGTGCGGGCAGGGTCCGTGATGGGTCCGCTGCGGCTGCGACCGATACGATGAAGCGCCCCAGGATGAGGAGGAGTCGCGCGTGGGATTCATCAACCGGGTCGAGCACGGGCTCGCCAAGGCTGTCCACGGTGCCTTCGCCAAGGCCTTCAGGTCCGAGGTCCAGCCGGTGGAGATCGCCTCTGCGATCCGCCGCGCCATGGACGACAAGGCAGCCCTGCTCGGTCACGGCCGGGCCATGGTGCCCAACCTCTACACCATCGAGCTGAGCGAGACCGACTACGCGAGGCTCGGCGACTTCGAGGACGACCTCGACGAGGACCTCATCGCCTCGGCTCAGGAGCACGCGGACTCGCAGGGGTATCAACCCGGGGGACCGCTCGAGGTGCACCTCATCGAGGGTGAGGGCCTGGAGACGGGCGTCTTCCGCGTCCGTCCTGCCACCGCCAAGCGCGCCGACGCCCACCGTCACGAGACCGTCCGCGCACCGGCGCCCCGCTCGACACCCTCGAGCACCGCCGTCGAAGAGCGGCTCGCCTCACAGCGTCCGGCCAGGCCCACCCCGGCCGCGCGACCCTGGCTCGAGATCGGTGGCGACCGCTACCCGTTGCTCGCCAGCCTCACGACGCTGGGGCGCGACGAGAGCGCCGACATCGTCCTCGAGGACCCGGGCGTGTCGCGTCAGCACAGTGAGATCCGGGTGACCAACGACGGCCCGCACCTGCTCACCTCCATCCGCGACCTCAACTCGACCAACGGCACCTTCGTCAACGGGGACCGCATCACGAGCCAGCGCCTCCAGGACGGTGACCGGATCACGATCGGGCGCACCTCTGCGACCTTCCGTGCCGGCCGGTGGTGACGGATGAGTGAACTCACGCTGACCCTGCTGCGGCTGGGCCTGCTCGCCCTGTTGTGGGTCTTCATCTTCAGCATCGTCGGGGTGCTGCGCACCGACATCTACGGCACCCAGGTGTCGCGCCGGTCGCAACGCAAGTCCCGCAAGCGTGAGGAGAAGTCGAAGGCGAAGGCCGCCAAGGCACGGGAGAAGGCGGCCGCGTCCGCACGCGGTATCCCCGTGGGCGTCGCAGCCGCCGGCGCCGCCGGATCCGCGGCGGCGGGATCTGCGGGGTCCGGGGCGGCATCTTCTCCGGCACCGTCGCCGCCGGGCCGCGGTCGGGACCGGGGATCCCCCACCGCGCTTGTCGTGACCGAAGGCCCGCTGACCGGCACCTCCCTGCCGCTGCGAGGTCCCGGTATCCTCATCGGCCGCAACCCCGAGTGCGCTCTCGTCCTTGACGACGACTACGCCTCCGGCCGGCACTGCCGCATCTATCAGGGGGGCACCAGCTGGATGGTCGAGGACCTCGGGTCGACCAACGGCACCTTCATCGGGCGTGACGCACACAGCCGGGACCGGCTGACGACCCCGCGCCCGGTCGAGGTGGGCACCGTCCTGCGGATCGGCCGGACCGTGCTCGAGCTGCGGGACTGAGCCGATGCCGATCACCTTGCGCTATGCCGCGCGCTCCGACCTCGGCCTCGGCCCGAAGCCGCGCAACGAGGACTCCGGGTATGCCGGACCGCATCTGCTCGTCCTCGCCGACGGCATGGGGGGCCACGCCGGCGGCGATGTCGCGAGCTCGATGATCGTCGGAATGCTCGCCCCACTCGATGACGACGTCCTGTCGGCGGAGCAGGCCATCGCCTCGCTCGAAGGCGCTCTGCATCGGGCCAATGCCCGCCTGGCTACGGCGATGGAAGACAACGCCCGCCTCCTCGGTATGGGCTCGACCACCATCGCCATGCTGCGCACCGGCAACAAGCTCGCCATGGCCCACATCGGCGACTCGCGAGCCTTTCTGCTGCGCGGCGCAGCCTTCACCCAGATCACCAAGGACCACTCCTTCGTCCAGCAGCTCGTCGACGAGGGCCGGATCTCCAAGGAGGCGGCCAGCCATCATCCGCAGCGCTCAGTCGTCACCCGGGTCATGACCGGGGCGCCCGGCGACGAGCCCGACACGTCGCTGCGGGAAGCCAAGCTCGGGGACCGCTACCTCCTGTGCTCCGATGGCCTGTCCGACTTCGTCGGCGCTGAGGTCATCGAGGAGATCCTGCGTGGGGCCGCCACGCCCGAGGAGGCCGCCGACCGGTGCATCGAGGTCGCCCTCAAGGCGAGCACTCGAGACAACGTCACGGTCATCGTCGCCGACGTCGTGGACGCCGAGGGCGACGAGCTGCCGGCAACCGTGCCGCAGATCGTCGGGGCCGCCGCCAGGCGACTGCCCAACAAGACCCGTCCCATCCCGACCAGCCCCGCCGCCAAGGCCGCGGCCCTGACCCGCGACGCAGCGCGCGACGCCAACCGCGACGGAGGCGGCGACGGAGGTCGAGGCGGCGCATCCGACTCGGACGACTCGGACGACTCGCTCGAGCTCGCAGAGGACGGACCGCGCAGCGCCCGCAAGCGGCGCACCCGTGGCATCATCGGCGCGGTGCTCGTCATTGCGGTCCTCGCAGCCGGCATCTACGCCGCCTACGACTGGTCCCAGCGCCAGCTCTACATCGCCGCCGACGGCGGGACGGTCGCGATCTACCGTGGGGTCTCCGCGAACCTCGGCCCGATCCACCTCTCCCACGTCGAGGTGGGCAGCGATGTCAAGGTCAGCGATCTGCCCGCGGACCTCCAGGGCGCTGTCAACGCGACCATCCCGGTCACGGATCTCACCGAGGGCCAGGTGAGGCTCGAGACGCTTCGCCTCCACGCGATCCTGTGCCAGGCGATGGTTGCCACCGGGGCCAGCTGCGGCACCAGGGCTCCCGTCCTCGGCCCGACGACGATGATCCCGTCGTCATTGTCCACCGGAGCCGGCCCCTCCTCATCGGTAACACGCAAGGCGCCACTTCCTCCGGTGACCGTGACCGTGACCGTCACGGTCACGGCACAACCCGCTGCTGTCACCGTGCGAGCGATCTCACCGTCGTTGCCATGGCCACCGGCGTCGCAGCGGCCACTGCCGGCCTGGACCTCGGTGGGGTCATGACCACCACCGTCGAATCCATCTCGCCCCGCAGCCGCCGTGGGGTCGAGCTCCTGCTGCTCATCATCGCCATCGGCATCGTCCTGCTCGCCTGGGTCACCGTCGACCTCAACCGCAACGGCACGGTCCCGGCCAACATCGTTCCGGTGGCCGGTGGCCTCGTCATCCTCGCTGTCGCCGTGCACCTCGTGCTGCGGTGGCGAGCCCCCTACGCCGACCCGCTCCTGCTCCCGATCACCATCGTGCTCAATGGCCTTGGCCTGGTCATGATCCACCGCATCGACCTCGCCGGTGGCCGGCTGGGCACCGACGGCAACGCCTACCGCCAGGTCATCTGGACGGCGCTGGCGGCGGCGCTCGCCATCGGTGTCATCGTCGTGCTGCGAGACCATCGCCTGCTGCGCCGCTACACCTACATCTCCATGGCGGCCGGAATCGCCCTGCTGCTGCTCCCGCTCCTGCCGGGGATCGGCCAGACGATCAACGGCGCCCGGATCTGGATCCACCTGGGGCCACTGAGCTTCCAGCCGGGCGAGCTCGCCAAGATCGCCCTGGCCATCTTCTTCGCCGGCTACCTCGTGCAGACCCGTGATGTGCTCTCGCTCGCGGGAAGGAAGGTCCTCGGCTTCACGTTCCCCCGTGGCCGGGACCTCGGCCCGATCCTCCTGGCATGGGTGCTCGCGGTGCTCATCCTCGTCTTCCAGAAGGACCTCGGCACCGCGCTGCTCTTCTTCGGGCTCTTCGTCGCGATGCTCTACGTCGCGACGGAGCGGGTCTCGTGGATCGCCATCGGGCTCGTGCTCTTCGCCGCCGCCGTCGCCTTCGCGCTCACGGCGTTCGCCCACTTCCAGACCCGCGTCACCCTCTGGCTCGACCCGTTCTCGCCGGCGAGTCTGGAACGCTCCGACCAGCTCGCCAAAGGCCTGTGGGGCATGGCCGCCGGCGGGCTCACCGGCACGGGGCTCGGGGCCGGACGCCCGTGGCTCACGCCCTTCGCCGACAGTGACTTCATCTTCGCCAGCCTCGGCGAGGAGCTCGGCCTCTTCGGCACCATCGCGATCCTCCTGCTCTACCTGCTCTTCGTCGAGCGCGGCATCCGGACCGCTCTCGGGGTGCGCGACGGTTTCGGCAAGCTCCTTGCCCTGGGACTGAGCTTCTCCGTCGCCTTCCAGGTGTTCATCGTCATCGGTGGCGTCAGCCGCGTCATCCCGCTCACCGGGCTGACCACGCCGTTCATGTCCCTCGGCGGGTCGGCGCTGGTCGCCAACTGGATGATCATGGCCCTGCTGCTACGCATCTCCGACCAGGCCCGTCGGCCCCTGGAGGAGCTACCCGTCGTGGGTGCGTCCCCACCTGCGACCGGGCCCATGGCCGGAGAAGAGACCCAGGTGGTGAAGCTGCCGTGAACTCCCCGATCCGTCGCCTGACGGTCCTGTTGGCCGCCCTGTTCGCAAGCTTGCTCGTGGCCGTCACCGTGGTGCAGTTCGTGCAAGCGCCCTCGATGCGCGCCATGGCCGCCAACAAACGCACGCTCCTCGACAACTTCTCGCGGGAGCGCGGGGCGATCTATGTCGCCGGGGCGCCAGTGGCCGAATCGGTCCCGGTGGACGACCAGTTCGAGTGGCAGCGCAAGTACCCGCAGGGCGAGCTCTATTCCCACGTGACCGGCTTCTACTCCTACTCCGTCGGCAACCCCTTGGGTCTCGAGCACGCCGCCGACGACCTGCTCTCCGGGCGCTCGGACACCCTCTTCGTCCAGCGGGTCACCGACCTGATCACCGGCCACCGGACGACCGGAGCTACGCTCGATCTCACGCTCGACGCCAAGGCGCAGCAGGCCGCAGACCGGGGGCTCGGGCCCAGTCGCGGTGCGGTCGTCGCGCTCGACCCCAAGACCGGCGCCATCCTCGCGATGGTCAGCCACCCGCAGTACGACCCCAATGCCCTCTCGAGCCACAACATCGCTGCGGCCGACGCGGCGTGGAAAGCCCTATCGACCGACCCCGAGAAGCCCTATGTCAACCGCGCCATCGCCGGGAACCTCTACCCGCCGGGGTCCATATTCAAGGTCATCACGGCGGCCGCCGCGATCGAGGACGGCCTGATGACCGACGAGAACTCGACGCTGCCCGGGCCGGCCAAGCTCGACCTGCCGCTCACTGACCAGAGCCTGCCCACCGAGGACGGCCAGGCTTGCGGTCCAGGCGGCACCACGACCTTGATCCACGCGCTCGAGATCTCGTGCAACACGGCATTCGGGTGGCTGGGCCTCAAGCTGGGCGGCGAGAAGCTGCGCGCCCAGGCCGCCAAGTTCGGCTTCGGCGACAGCCTCACCATCCCGATGCGGGTCACCCCGAGCTCGGTGCCCGCCGAGCTCAACCCGCCGCAGACGGCCCAGTCCGCGATCGGTCAGTACGAAGTGCGCACCACGCCGCTGCAGATGGCGATGGTGGCCGGTGGCATCGCCAACCAGGGCCGGGTCATGGTCCCGTACCTCATCGATCGGGTGCGTAGCGCCGATCTCGACCTCATCAAGGGGACGCCTACCCCGCAGCAGCTCTCTCAGGCCACCTCTCCCGCGACGGCCGAGATCGTCAAGAAGATGATGGTCGCGGTGGTCGACAACGGCAGCGGCGCCCGGGCGCAGATCGGCGGGGTGGCCGTCGGCGGGAAGACCGGCACGGCCGAACACGATCCCAAGAAGCCGCCGCACGCCTGGTTCATCGCCTTCGCGCCGGCCGACGACCCGCAGGTCGCCGTCGCCGTCGTGGTCGAGGACGGTGGCGTCACCGGCAGCGAGGTCGGTGGCGGCCGGATCGCCGCTCCCATCGCCAAGAATGTCATCGAGGCGGTGCTCGCCAAGTGATGACCACCTCCACGAGATCACGTCACCTGATTGTGAAGAACGAGATGCCGACACCGGACCTGTTGTCCCGAGACTACGAGCGGATGACCATGAGCACCCAGAGGGCCAGCGACTCGAGGAGCACGACGTGACCACGACCCCGATTCTGCTCGGCGGACGCTACGAGGTCGGGAAGCTGATCGGCCGCGGGGGGATGGCCGACGTCCACCTCGGTCACGACACCCGGCTCGGACGGCAGGTCGCCATCAAGATCCTGCGCTCCGACCTGGCCCGCGATGCCAACTTCCTCACCCGTTTCCGCCGCGAGGCCCAGTCGGCCGCCGGGCTCAACCACCCGTCGATCGTCGCGATCTTCGACTCCGGTGAGGACGAGAACACCGACGATCAGGGGATGCGGCGCATCCTGCCCTACATCGTCATGGAGCACGTCGACGGGCACACGCTGCGGGACCGGCTCGCCGAGGTGGGCCGCCTCGAGCCGGAGCAGGCGATAATGATCACCGAGGACGTCCTCGATGCGCTCGCCTACAGCCACCGGATGGGTATCGTCCACCGGGACATCAAGCCCGCCAACGTCATGATTACCGAGAGCGGACAGATCAAGGTCATGGACTTCGGCATCGCCCGGGCGATCGCCGACACGGCCGCCACGATGACCCAGACCCACTCGGTCGTGGGCACCGCACAGTATCTGTCGCCTGAGCAGGCGACCGGCCAGTCGATCGATGCCCGCTCGGACATCTACTCGGCGGGGTGCATGCTCTTCGAGCTGCTGACCGGGCGTCCGCCGTTCACCGGTGACTCGCCCGTTGCCATCGCCTACCAGCACGTCGGTGAGACCCCGCAACCGCCGTCGGCGTGGCAGGGCGCCATCGGCAGCGACCTCGACGCCGTCACGCTCCACGCGCTGACCAAGGACCGCGACGCTCGTTATCAGGACGCCGCCGCCTTCCGGGAGGACCTCGAACGGGTCCGCCTCGGACGCCCTATCAGCGCCGCCGCCCTCGGGGCGGGCGCTGCGGCGGGAGCTGCGGCGGGAGTCGCCACCACGCAGTTGCTGTCGACCGACGACAACGCAACCCAGCTGCTGCCGGCCGACGACAACGCAACCCAGCTGCTGCCGGCCGACGACAACGCGCCGACCGTCGTCCAGCCGCCCGTCGGGGATCCCACCGACCTCGGCGACCCCACCCCGCAGGACACGTCCGACCTGCCCGATGTCGGGCGCGAGCTGGGCGAGGGGGAGCGCAATGGCCGTGGCGGCCGCGCCGCCATCATCACCATCATCATCATCGCCGTGCTCGGCCTGCTCGGATGGGGCGCGGTCAACTGGTACACGAGCCAGACCCCCGAGACCATCAAGGTCACGGTGCCCGACCTGCGCGGCATGACCGAGCAGCAGGCGGACGGGGCGCTCGCGAGCCGCAACCTCCAGGGTGAGTCGTCTCGCGGCGCCAGCGATGCACCCGAGGGCCAGGTCTTCGAGCAGAGCCCCGCGAACGGCGAGAGCGTCGATGAGAACTCCGTCGTCGCCTACACGATCTCCACCGGTCCGGAGGCGCTCTCGATCCCGAACGTCACCGGCAAGACGAGCGATGAGGCCATCGCCGAGCTGCGGAAGGCCGGCTTCACCAACTTCAAGGTCGTCTCCGAAGATGACCCTGCCCAGGACAAGGGCAAGGTCATCAACACGAATCCGGCCGCGGGTGAGTCCGTCTCCAAGGACGCCCTCGTCGAGCTGCACGTGGCCACGGGCAACGTCGTCGTGCCCGACGACCTCGTGGGTCAGGACTGGGCCGAGGTCCCGGTCCGCTTCTCGGCGCTCAAGCTCAAGCCCAAGAAGGTCGACGTCGAGACGGCGGACAAGCCGGCTGGCACCGTCCTTGACGTCGCCAAGGCCGGGTCCGCAGTCCCTGTCGGGACGGAGATCGAGGTCAAGGTGGCCCAAGCGGGCCCACCGACCCCCAGTGTCACGACCGCGACCGTGACCGTGACACAGGAGCCGACCACTCCCCCGCCCCCAGGCGAGACGAAGGGCGGCTGATCCGCGCCACGACAAAGCGACCCGGCGACGTGGCCCGGCGACGTGGCCTGGCGACGTGGTCCGGCGAGGCGAACCGCGAGCCGGCGGCGCGTCAGATCGCTGCCGTGACGAGCGGGCTCAGGCCCGCCGAGCGGGCGACGGCGCCCTCGTCGCCGCAGAGTTCGAGGAAGTTCGCGAGCATGCGATGTCCGCCCTCGGTGAGCACGCTCTCGGGGTGGAACTGCACCCCGTGAAGCGGCAGGTCGCGGTGCCGCACCGCCATGACGAGCCCGGACTCCGTGTGTCCGGTCGCGATGAGCTCCCCTGGCAGCGTGCCCGGGTCGATCGTCAACGAGTGGTAGCGGGTCGCCGTGAAGGGCGATGGCAGTCCGGCGAGGACACCCGTCCCGTCGTGATGGACCCGCGATGTCTTGCCGTGTAGCAGCTCGGGCGCCCGGCCGACTGTGGCACCGACGACGACCGCGAGCGCCTGGTGTCCGAGGCAGACCCCGAACATCGGCGTCCCGTGATCGGCACACGCGCGGATGACCTCGATGGAGGCACCGGCCTCTTCTGGGGTCCCGGGGCCGGGCGAGACGAGCACGCCGTCGTAGGCAACCGAGTCCGCCGGCGTGACAGCGTCGTTGCGCACCACGTGGCAGTCGGCGCCCAACTGCTGCAGGTAGCCGACGATCGTGTAGACGAAGCTGTCGTAGTTGTCGATGACGAGCACCCTGCGCGCGCGGGTCGGGGCAGTCATCGGGACACCACGCCCTGCGAGGTGTCGACCAGCTCGTTCATTTCGTCTCCTTGCTCTCGTCGGGGCCGCCCTCGATCGCCGTGGCATACCGCAGATCCACCGAGCCGGAGTAGGCGGGGAAGTCCGCATGGTCACTGGTGCTGACCTCGTACCCCAGACCCAGCGCGTCGACGTACTCCCGATAGATGGTCACCACGGGGTCGGCATCGAGCCGGGCTTGCATGGCGCGAACGTCTCCGATGGCCGAGATGACGTAAGGCGGCGAGTAGACCCGGCCCTGGAGGATGAGGGTGTTGCCGACGCACCGGACGGCGCTGGTGGAGATGACCCGCTGGTCCTGGAGCATCATCGCCTCGGCGCCTCCGGCCCACAACGCATTGACGACCGCCTGGACGTCCTGCTGGTGCACGACGATGTCATCCGCGGTGGCGCCGGCCGGGAGCGAGTCGAGCGGGATGGCCGAGTCATTGAGGGACACGGTGATCGATGGACCACTGACGGGCTCGATCTCGGCCGGCTCGGACCACTTGTCAGCGGTCCGGCTCAGCACCTGTAGCCGCGCGTCGGTCGGGGCGCTCGTCCGGGAAAGCGATTCGACCTCCTTCTGCAGGACGTCGAGCCGCGCGACCTTGCTCGCCACTGCCTGGTTGCGTTCGAGGATGAGCCCGGGCAGGTCACGATCGGCCCGCAAGTCACTGCCCCCAGCGGCCCGGAAGCTCATCGCGAACATCAGGCCGGCCGCCGCCGTGATGACCGGGACGAGCAGGCGCCACCGGACGCGGGCGCGCCGGGCAGCCCCGGTGGTGCGTCGGGTGGACATCGGGCCTGCCTCGGGTTCGCTCATCGATCTGCGGTCTCAACTACGCTGGGATGAGCCCATTCTCACCCAAGGAGCCCTCCGTGCCCGAGTCCAAAGGCCGCGAACGCAAATCAGCCGCCTACACGCCGCCCCCAGCGAGCAAGGCGACCGTGCCCAATCCGCGGTGGTGGGCCCCGACTTTCGTCACTCTGCTTGTGCTCGGCCTCATCTGGATCGTCGTCTACTACATCACCGAGTACCAGTACCCGATCGGCTCGATCGGTCCGTGGAACCTCGCCGTGGGCTTCGTCCTGCTCATGAGCGGCTTCATCATGACGATGCGCTGGCGCTGACCTCGGGACACGAGGACACACCACGTTGTCCACAGGGTTGTCCACACCTGGGGACAAAACCACAGTGATGTAACTACGTCCACAGTCTTTATCCACAGTGTGGATACACCTTGTCTGCCTGCCTGCCCGACTGCCCCTGACCGGCACCCGCCCTGCCTGCCCGTATGCCGTCTGCCGCCTGCCCACCCGTCTGCCGCCTGACCTGCGTGTGCCGCCTGACCTGCGTGTGCCGCCTGACCTGCGTGTGCCGCCTGCCCCTGCCTACCGTATGCCGTCGAGCGGGATGCAACGCCTCAGCAGGAACGCGACGCCGCCAGCCACAACTCGAGTGGCCCCGTCATCCACAG
>JAKDLQ010000273.1 GCA_030452775.1 Micrococcales bacterium
CGATGCGCAGGTGCTCGTCTGGTCGGACTTCGCCGGGCTGCGCCCCGGGCAGGCGCCACGGTTCGTCAAGCGGTACGCCGACTTGCGTGGCACGCTCCTGGGTGCCGCACGAGCGTATGCCGCCGACGTCGAGTCAGGCACCTTCCCCGCCGCAGAGCACTCCTTCGAGTCCTGACTCCGAGCGCTCGGTCGATACCTCACGCAGGAGTCTCGGCCTCGCTCAGTCCTCGAGCTCCTCGTCGTCCCGCCCCGAGGCGACGCCTCGCTGCCGCCACTCCCGGTCCTCCTCGTCCCACCGCTCCGTCTTCTCGCGGGCCGTCTGAAGCGCGCGCCGCGCCGCCTCTTCGGTCGGGTAGGGGCCCAGGATCTCGGCACCCCGGCTGCGGGTCTCGTCGGTCTCCACGAGGCCGGTGTCGACGTTGTACCAGAAGCTCATGCGGGTCTCCCGTCCGCTCGCCCATCCCGATGGCCCCTCATGACGCGGCCCCGGGAACTCCTAGACTCCACCGTATGCCGCTTCGCCACGTACGCGTGTCACCAGGCGCGGTGAGTCCGCGCCGACCAGTCCCCACCGCGATCGAGCGGCCGCACTACGTGGACCGGCCCGACCCCCGCGAGGACGGGGACATCCTCATCAAGGACGCCGAGACGATCGAGAAGATGCGGATCGCCGGACGGATCGCTGCCCGGGCGATGGCCGCGGCCGCCGACGCCATCGCCCCAGGCGTCGCCACCGACGAACTCGACCGGATCGCGCACGAGTTCATGCTCGACCATGGCGCCTACCCCTCTCCTTTGGGATACAAGGCCTTCCCCAAGTCCGTGTGCACGAGCGTCAACGAGGTGATCTGCCACGGGATCCCCGACAGCCGTCCCCTCGATGACGGTGACATCGTCAATATCGATGTCACCGCCTTCATCCACGGGGTCCATGGCGACACCGACGCCACGTACCTCGTCGGTGACGTCGACGAGGAGTCTCGCCTGCTCGTCGAGCGCACTCACGAGGCGATGCTGCGCGGGATCAAGGCGGCTCGCCCGGGACGCGAGCTCAACGTCATCGGCCGGGTCATCGAGAGCTACGCCAAACGCTTCGGCTACGGCGTCGTGCGCGACTTCACCGGTCACGGCATCGGGCTGGAGTTCCACTCCGGCGTCATCATCCCGCACTACGATGCAGCCCCGCACTACAACATGGTCATCCAGCCCGGAATGACGTTCACCATCGAGCCGATGCTCAATCTCGGCACCCCAGAATGGGATATGTGGGAAGACGGGTGGACGGGCGTGACGAAGTATCGCAGGCGATCGGCGCAGTTCGAGCACACGATTCTCATCACCGAGGACGGCAACGAGATCCTCACGGTGCCCCAGTAGCGTGCCGACGGAGGCCGGGGGTTCCTGAAAGCACATCGGCGAGCCTGCGTGGCAAAGGAATACGGCACGGATATGATTCCGCTGCGGAGGGTGTCTCCGTTATCACGTTTCGACAGAGAGAGGCCTCCGTGAGCTTTTGGGACGTCATCTGGTTCATCATCGTCAGCTTCGCTTTCATCGCCTACCTCCTGGTGTTGTTCAACATCGTCGTCGACCTGTTCCGCGACCGTGACACGTCCGGATGGGTCAAGGCGATCTGGATCGTCTTCCTGGTCATCATTCCGCTCCTCACATCCCTCGTGTACCTCATCGCGCGCGGTCGAGGCATGGCCGAGCGCCAGATGTCGGCTGTCTCCAGCGCCAGGGAGCAGCAGGATGCCTACATCAGGCAGGTCGCAGCGACTTCTCCGGCGGAGCAGATCGGCAGGGCAAAGGACCTGCTGGACTCCGGTGCCATCACCCAGCAGGAGTTCGAGGCGTTGAAGGCCAAGGCGCTCGGCTGACCCGCTCCCTCCGGATGCGTCCCCGTCTGACCTGTTCCGCAAAGCCAATCGAGAGTGTCAAGCGAGAGTGTCAGGCGGGACGGCTAGGCTCGGCGCAGGAACGCAGACGCAGTCGGAGGGACGGTCATGGGCAAGCGAGGCACGCCGCTCGGCATCGACGTCGGGGGCAGCGGGATCAAGGGCGCGCCGGTCGACCTCAAGAAGGGCGACTTCGCCAAGGATCGGCTTCGGATCGACACCCCGCACCCGGCCACCCCGGATGCCGTCGCGCAGGTCGTGGACCAGGTCGTCGACCACTTCGAGAAGGAGACCGGCGCCTCTCCCATCGGCATCACGCTGCCCGCCGTGGTCATCCGCGGCACGGTCCTGTCGGCAGCCAACATCGACCCTGCGTGGCTCAACACCGACGCCGCGGCCCTCATCAAGGAGCACACCGGACGGGCCGTGACGGTCCTCAACGATGCCGATGCCGCCGGGCTGGCCGAGCTGCACTACGGCGCCGCCCAGGGCGAGCGGGGCCTCGTCCTGGTCACCACCCTCGGCACGGGCATCGGATCGGCCCTCATCCATGACGGCACACTCGTGCCGAACTCCGAGCTCGGACACCTCGAGATGGACGGCCATGACGCTGAGCATCTCGCGGCCGCGTCGGCGAAGGTCCGCGAGGACCTGTCGTGGGAGGCCTACATCGAACGGCTGCAGCGCTACTACTCGATGATCGAGATGCTCCTCAGCCCGGACCTCATCGTCGTCGGCGGTGGCATCTCGAGGAAGTCGGAGCAGTTCCTGCCCCAGCTCAAGCTACGCGCACCGATCGTCCCCGCGAAGTTGCGCAACCGGGCCGGCATCGTCGGCGCGGCCCGTCTCGCCGCAGATCTCGCCGGCTAGCCCACGGCTAGCCCGTCAGAGCCCGCACCCCGCCACCCGGGGGACGTATGCCGCTGTGCCGACCGAGCTGAGCG
>JAKDLQ010000274.1 GCA_030452775.1 Micrococcales bacterium
GCGCTCGCGCAGGGAGCGCAGCCCGAACCCCTCGACGACGGGGTCCTCACGTGTGACCGTGGAGGCACCAGACCTGTTGTTGCTCAGCTTGAGCCTGAGCTGGGATGCGTCGTAGTCGACCCCGATGTCAACCCGCGAGGCCTTCGCGTGGCGAACAGCGTTCGTCAGACCCTCCTGGATGACCCGATGGCACAGCAGCGAGACTGCAGGGGTGAGCGGTTGCTCGTCGCCTGCAGTCTCGACACAGACTTCGAGACCCGTTCCGCGGAAAGTGGCGGCAATCGCGTCAAAGGAAGCGCTCCCGTCGAGTTGCCCGACCTCAGCCGGGTGTAGCGCACGGACCCACATCCGCATCTCCGCCATCGCGTCCGAGACCTGGACTCGTGCAGTCGCGACCTCACTCCAGGCTCGGTCCGGATCCTGCAGCCGCATCCGGGTCGCGTAGTCCAAGGACATCGAGACGACGGTCAACCGGTGCCCGAGTCCGTCATGAAGCTCTCGGGCGGACCGGGCCCGCTCCTGCAAGAGGACGAGCTCGCGTTCGCGTGCAGCCGATCGGCGCAGCCCGGCGTTGGCCGCCTGCAACTTTGTGTTCGTCGCATCGAGTGCGACAAGGGCCTGCTCACGCTCCATCCGTTCATGGTGGGCCTGGCGCAAGAGCATGCCGTAGGTGAGGCCGAAGAGGAGAAAGAGCGCCACCCCCCCGGTCTCCATCGCGGCCTCCAACGCGGAGGCGTCGAAGACGACGAGCATCGTCGTGGCAGCGGCGGCGCAGGCGAGCACAGCGAACAGGATCCCGACGACCACTCCTGCATCGAGAACGAGGAGGAGGAGGGTGACGAGGACGAGGGGCAGCATGAGCCCGCCGACACCGACGATGAGGATGCTCAGCGTGATGAGCGCAAAGACCGGCGCCTGCCATCGCCGAGGAGCGCGACGACGCGCGAGCCAGATACCCAGCAGCGCGACGAGGGCGCAGAACATGACGACGCCGCGCCACCGGGCAAGGTCAGTCCCGACCCCATACGCGAGCCACGCGCCGGCGACCCACGACACAGCGAACAAGAGATCCGGGACGAGCCACTGGCCACGCGTGTGCACCGTCCGAGCCTAGAACGACACGTGAGGCCGGGCACCTGACCGGGGTCACGAACACCCCGTGGAAGCATGACCCCCGTCACGGCCCAGACGCGACAGATCGTGACCCGCAGGACGCGCGCGCCCCGGCCTTGCGCGCCTAGCGTCGAGGTCATGAACGAGATGGCTCTGGCCTCCCCTGACACCGACGGCATCGCCGCCCACCGGCACCAAACCCAGGCTCAGCCTGCGACACCGCGCCTTCCCGAGTGGCTGCGAGTGGCCCTCGCCCCCCTGGCCCTCGTCGTGGCAATCTTCGCCCCCCAGGCCCTGGGCCTCGTCCCGGGCCTGGCAGCCGCCGTGCGCGGCTGGCCACTGGCGGGACAGCTCGCCGTCGGGATCAGCCTCTTTGCGCTGACGACGGTGTGCGCCGTCCTGCTTGTCACCGCTCTGGCTCGCTTCGTCGACCACAGCCATCTTCGTGACTACGGGTGGCGATGGGACCGTCGTGTGATCCCCTCGTTGACCCTCGGGCTCGGGCTCGCTGTCGCCGTTGCCCTGCCCGTCACCGGGCTCGCAGCGATTGGCGGGTGGCTTCGTCCGGTCGATGACGCGTCGGGGGGCATGCCGTTGTGGGGGGTCATCGTCCAAGCCATCGCTCTGGCCTTCTTGCTTCAGGCCATCCCCGAGGAACTCATCTTCCGGGGGTACCTGCTACGGACCCTGCGTTCCCGCGGCCGGATCACACCGGTGTGGATGAGCGCCATCCTCTTCGCTGCCCTGCACCTGCTCAGCTCCAGCGGCCAGGAGGGTCTCGCCGAGCGGTTCCTCTACCTCGCGCTGCCCTTCGGGTTCGCTGTTCTCGCTGGCGCGCTGCGACTCGTCACCGGCTCCATCTGGGCCGCCATCGGCGTCCACGGCGGCATCCATGTCGCCTCGCTCATCGCCGCAGTCCTCGGATGGGGCGACGGCCCGGTGGTGTGGGCAGTCACCGGGACGCTGCTGACCGTCATCGGTGCCACGCTCCTTTCCCGTTGGCGCCGATGCGCTCGCGCACTGTGAGACATCGGACAGGTCGAGGGGTGCCATGACGGCATCCGCGAAGGCTGCGTGCAGCTTCTCCGAGGGGTGGAAGCCGTCCGCGGCGAACATGTCCAGCGCCAGCGGTTCGTAGGTGACGATCCGGATCGCTCGCACCCGCGCGGCCACCGCCGCCGCTCCGATCGCGTCGAACTGCCGTCCGCGCCACCCCAGGACGTCGGCGAGGGGGTGCGGCAGAGCCGGGAAGGCATCCAGCGGCGGGATGCCGAGCAGGCAGACCGCGGCGCGCGGGGCGGCATCCAGGATCGCGTCGAGCAGGGCGCCGATCCCGCGGCGGAACCGGCGGGCGGAGTGCCCGTTCTTCACGTCGTTGACTCCGGCGGAGACGAAGACGAGGTCCGCGCCGGCCAGCATCGCCGGATCCACCAGGGTCAGGGCCTGGCCGGCGGTGTACCCGCTGACCGCGGCGACCTCCCAGGCGACCGACACCCCGTGCCGCTCGTGAAGCCGTCTCGCCAACTGCCCGGCGACAGTGTCGCGGTGGTGCCCGATGGCGTAGCCGGCGGTGACGCTGTCGCCGAGCGCGACGACCTTCAGGGATGCCGCGCCCTCGCCCACCTGCCCGCGCACCCCGTCCGCGTCGTGGAACCGCGGGACGGTGCGCACCACCCACATCCCCTGTAGGGGCGCGATCGGCAGCGC
>JAKDLQ010000275.1 GCA_030452775.1 Micrococcales bacterium
GCCAACTGCTCGAGGAGCTCGTCGAGGTAGGCCACCCGGGCGAGTGCCTGCGTCGCCACCGCGCCGACGCCGATCCGGGCGGCGGGCACGACCGCGCCCACGGCCAGGAACTTGCTCGCGACTGCCACGCCACAGGCCGTCCCCTCGCGGGCCACGATCGAGAAGGTCACCGCTCGGTCCGCCCGGCCGCGCCGTCACGCACCGCGCCGCGGGCGCCGAGGTCAAGCACCGCGCCGTCACGCATAGACATGAGCGGCGAGCGTACCGACACAGCGCAGGTTGCGGTACCTCTGGTCATAGTCGAGGCCGTAGCCGACGACGAACTCGTTGGGGATGTCGAAGCCGACATACTTGACCGGGATGTCGACCTTGACGACATCCGGCTTGCGCAACAGGGTGCAGATCTCGACCGATGCGGGCCTGCGCGACTCGAGGTTGGCCCGGATCCAGGACAACGTCAGGCCCGAGTCGATGATGTCCTCGACGATGAGCACGTGCCTGTCGGTGATGTCCGTGTCGAGGTCCTTGAGGATCCGCACGACGCCCGAGCTCTTGGTCCCCGAGCCGTAGGAGGAGACCGCCATCCAATCCATCGGCGCCGTCCCGGGCAGCGCGCGCATCAGGTCCGCCATGACGACGACGGCTCCCTTGAGGATCCCGACGAGCAGCAGATCCTTGCCTCCGTAGTCCGCCCAGATCTCCAGCGCGAGCTCGGCGAGACGAGCCTGGATCTGCTCCTCCGTGAGCAGGACCTTGGCCAAGTCAGCACCCATGTGCTCGTGGTCCACCAGGGCTCCTTGATATCGGCGTCGGGAGGGACTCCCATTCAACCGCACGCGTTAGCTGGTGGCGGCGACGGCGTGGTCGATGTGCCGGAACGCGATCACGCCGCCCGCCCGGAACACGGCGATGTGACCGGGGACGTGCAATGGGCCCTGACCGTGCCAGGACGTGAGGAGCGCATCGAGCGACTCGACGTGAGCGGCGCTGACGTCGCCGATCGGGGAACCGGCCTCGGCGGCGAGGATCCGCCAGACGCGGGTGCGAATCGCCCGTGGCAGGGCGGCCAGCGCATCGAGGTCGACACCGGGCTCACCCGCTGCCGCGGGCAGATCGGCCCGCGCCTGGAGGGCAAGGCTCTCGAGAAAGTCGGCGTCCTCGCGCAGCAGGTCGGCACTTCTGGCCAGCGCCGCGCCGAAGCCCGGGCCGAGCTCGAGCTCGAGGGCGGCGAGGAGCCGCCTGGCCCGGACTCGCCGGAAGGACTCGTCGTCATTGTGCGGATCGTGCCAGGGCTCGATCCCGTATGCCGCGCAGGCGGCGATCGTCGTCGCTCGCGGTAGGGCGAGGAAGGGCCGGACGAAACGGCCCCGGCGGGCCGGCATACCCGACAACGAGCGCGCCCCGGAGCCGCGAGACAACCCGAGCAGGACCTGCTCGGCCTGATCGTCTCGGGTGTGCCCGAGCAGGATGAGCGCTGCACCCTGTCTCACCGCCGTCGCCTCGAGAGAGGCGAAACGCGCCGTCCTGGCATCGGCCTCGAGCCCCGCGCCAGAGGTCGACACCTGCGCCGCGACGACCTCGACAGGGTCAAGGCCCATCTCGCGACAGGTGCCGGCGGCCTCGTCGGCGACGAGGTCGGACCCGTCCTGCAACCCGTGATCGACGACGACGGCCCCCGCGCGCAGGCCGCTGCGCGGGGCCTCGAACGCGGCGGCCGCCGCCAGAGCGATCGAGTCGGGACCGCCGGAGCAGGCGACGAGGGCGAGGTCGCCGCTCCTCAGCTCGGTGAGGTGCTCGCGGACCGCCAGCCGGGTTGCCGCAACGGCCGGATCGGGGCCGGCCATGTCAGCCTCGCCCCGTCATCGGGCCGGGGACCGAGGCTGCACCGTGCACCCGAGCGACCCACGTGGGCGGGTCGAGGATCTCGGCCGCTCGCGGCAGGGTCTCGGGCGAGGACCAGATCGCGTTGAATCCGTCACGTCCGACCTCGTCCATGACGCGGCGGACGAAGATGGCACCGTCTCGGTACTGGCGCATCTTGGCCTCGAGCCCGAGCAGCTTGCGCAGCAGCCGGTCGATGCCGACCGCGGTCCGGCGGCGCCGGTCGAACTTCTCGCGGATCTCGGCCACCGTAGGGATGATCGCCGGGCCGACGTCGTCCATCACCACGTCGGCGTGCCCCTCGAGCAGCGACATGATCGCCGTCAGCTCGGCGATCTTGGCCTTCTGCTCGGGGGTCGCGAAGATCTGGCCGAGGCCGTCGCCGGATCTCAGCACCTCGGGCAGGTTCGTCACCAGCGTCTCAAGCCGCTTGGCCAGGTCCTCCGGAGTGGGGGCCAGGTCCACTGCCAGCTGCTGGGACGAGGCGATCATGTGCGCGCGCAGCCAGGGCACGGCGGTGAACTGCACGCGATGGGTCTCCTCGTGCATCGTGACCCACCGGCGGAAGTCCCGCGGGAGCACCCCGAGGGAGCGCTCTGCCGCGACGATGTTGGGCGCGACGAGGAGCAGTCGCGGCGTGCCCTGAGGCGCGAGATCGTACTGGCCGAGGATCTTCGATGACAGGAAGGCCAGCAGGCCGCCCATCTCCGCTCCGGTCACCTTGCTCCCGATGGCAACGCCCGGACCACCGGAGGGCAGCGGCTTCTTGGCCGTCAGCTTGTGGACGACCGGATCGAGCAAGGCACGCATGGAGTCGACGTTGGCGCTGATCCATCCGGCTCGGTCCACGACGAGAGGTTCCGGCGCGCCCGCGGGCGCGCGGGGCCCCGCCCTGACCGCGCCCCGGCCCCCAGCCACCCCCGCCGCGG
>JAKDLQ010000023.1 GCA_030452775.1 Micrococcales bacterium
CCCAAGAGCGAGTCGGTGGGCGAGTCGCGGACCCGACTCATCCTGCAGACCCTCGGGATGGGCTTCGAGAGCCAGTACGTCATCGAGGACGAGGCCGGGCGGCTCATCGCGCGAGTCGACTTCCTCGTGGAGGGCGTGGTGCTCGAGTTCGACGGCCGGGTCAAGTACCGAGCGGACCTCGCCGCCCCGGGTCCAGACCTGGCCTTGGACCCGGCCGAGGTCGTCTGGCTCGAGAAGCTTCGCGAGGATCGGATCCGTCGGCGCGGATACCCTGTGGAGCGCGTGGTCTGGGACGACCTCGACCGTCCCGGACTGCTCGGCGCCCGCCTGCGCGCCGCCCGACCTTCGGCGTGGCGCCGCTCGGCTCGGGACACTCGCCCCGGCGCCTGACCCGGCAACCCGGCGCCCGACCCGGCAACACACCGACGAATCGGCAACCGCAACCGGTAATAGCCAGTGGGAGTTGCACATTCGTCGGTGTGTTGCGGTGGAGGAGTGTGCACATGGGCCAGGCGCACATGCCTGGTGAGCGAGCCACGCGGGCGCGCACGCCGGCCCCTAGGCTGGGCGCGTGACCCCGACGCCCGAGCCGGTTATCGACCTGCACACTCACTCGAACGTCAGCGACGGCACCGAGTCGCCGGCCGAGCTCGTCGAGTCAGCGAAGGCCGCCGGGATCGATGTCCTGGCGATCACCGACCACGACACTGTGGGTGGCTGGGCCGAAGCGGCAGAGGCGGCGTCCGCTGCCGGGATCGCTCTCGTGCGGGGCATCGAGATCTCCTGCGCCTATGACGGGGCGTCGCTCCATCTACTTGCCTACCTGCCCGATCCCGACGACGAGGCACTGATGTGCGAGTTGGAGCGGGCACGGCGATCGCGGGTCAGCCGGTTGGAGCGGATGGTCGATCTCATGGCGGCCGACGGCATCAACATCACCTACGACGAGGTGCTCGCGCAGGTGGGCACCGGCACGACCCCCGGTCGCCCGCACATCGCCGATGCCCTCATCGTCAATGGAACGATCACCCACCGAGACGACGCCTTCGTCGAGTGGCTGGCCGACGACTCGCCCTACTATGTCTCGCACTACGCTCCCGACCCGGTGCGAGCGGTCGAGCTGGTCGCCGAGGCAGGCGGCGTCCCCGTCATCGCGCACCCCTACACGCGCACGCGCGGCGAGGGCGTGGCCGACGAGCTCGTCGAGCAGATGTATGCCGCCGGGCTCGTCGGCCTCGAGGCCTACCATCGCGACCACGGACCCGCCGAGGTCGAGCGGGCCCGGGTCCTTGCTGGTCGGCTCGGCCTCGTGCTCACCGGCTCGAGTGACTACCACGGCGAGGGCAAGCACAACCAGCTCGCCGAGCACACGACATCGCCCGAGGCGCTCGCAGCCATCGAAGCAGCCGCGAGCGGAGTCACCCCGGTCCTGCGACCATGACGGCCCGCCTCGATGATCGGGCAGGGGTCACCGAGGCGCGGCAGGGGTCACCGAGGCGCAGGCAGGGGTCACCGAGGCGCAGGCAGGGGTCACCGAGGCGTGCTACGCCTTGTCCAGCTCCTCGAGGATCGCGGGCAGCACCTCGTGCATGTCCCCGACGACGGCGTAGTCCGCCTTGGTCATCATGGGCGCGTCTGCGTCGGTGTTGATGGCCAGGATCGTCTTGCTCGACGCGCACCCGGCCCAGTGCTGGATGGCCCCACTGATGCCGCACGCGATGTAGAGGTCCGGTGTGATCCGGCTCCCGGTCTGACCCACCTGCTCGTGGTGCGGGCGCCAACCGAGGCTGGTGACCACCCGAGAGGCGCCCACCGCGCCGCCGAGGCGAGCAGCGAGGGCCTCCACGTCACCGAAGCCCTCGGAGCTGCCGGCTCCTCGACCCCCGGCGACGACGACACGTGCTTTGGTCAGTGTTCCGGTGTCGACGCTCTCCCGGACCGAGATCCTCGTGAGCTGCGCCCGTAGATCATCCGGAGTGAGATCCGCCTCGATATCCGTCACGACGGCGTCGCCCGGGGAGTCGGCGGCCACGGCCTCGACGGCGTGTCCGGCGACCGAGAACAGTCCGAGCGGGCCGGACAGGTCCATCTCCTCCAGGGCCGCGCCACCGACGACCTGGCGGCTGACGTGCAGCGGCTTCGCCGACGTGACCGACACGACGTTGGCGGCCATGGGTACGTCTCGGCGGGCGGCCAGGTGCGCGAGCACCTCGGTGCCCCGGGGCGAGCCGGAAGCCACGATGACGGTGGCACCGCTCACGGTGGTCGCCTGGTCGAGGGCGCTCGCCCAGGCGGCGGCGGCATACCGCTCCAGCTCGGGGTTGGTGGCTCGGTAGACCACATCGACGCCGAGCCGGGCGCAGTCTGCCTGGACGGCGTCATCGACCGGCCCGAGCACGAGGGCGTGCAGCGGCTCGCCGAGCTCCGGGCCGAGGGAACGGGCGAAGGTGACCGCCTCCTCGGAGACAAGGTTGACCTGGCCGGCTTCGATTTCGACGAGGACGAGTGTCATCGTGTCACCCCTAGTTCTTTGAGCATGGCGACGACGGCCGGCGCCGCGGCGGCGCCGGTGCCAAGGACGGTTACCTCCGACGGCGGCGGCGCGGGGACCGTCAACACGACCCGGCCGGTCCCGCGGGGGCTGCCGGACGGAGTGACCCGGGCAACGGGCGCCTTCCTGGCCTTCATTCGTCCGGTGATGGAGGGGTAGCGAGGCTCGACGCCGCCCTCGAGGATGGTGGCGACCGCAGGCAGCGCGACCTCGTAGACCTCGGTGCCCTCTGGGCCGTCGCCCGTCATGACGGCCACGTCGCCGTCGACCTCGACCTGCTTGATCCCGGCGCACACCGGACGGCCCAGCAGGTGAGCCAGGCGGATCCCGACCTGGAAGTCGCCTGTATCCGCAGCGTCATTGCCGACGAGCACGAGGTCGACCGGCGTGCCGTCCGCCTCGCGGGTCCGGATTGCCTCGGCGATCGCGTCGGCGACGTCCCGCGGGCCGAAATCGTCCGGGTCGCCCTCGATGAGGATGGCGTCCTTGGCCCCGACGGACAGGGCGTAGCGCAGCTGCTCCTCCGCTTCGTCCGTCCCGAGGGTGAGCACGGTCACCGTGCCGCCGGTGGCGCCGGCCACCGACGCGGCGATCTCGATGGCGCACTCTTCGTGGGGACTCATCGTGTACCCCGAGTACCGACCGTCGACAGCGCGACCGTCCGGCGTGAGGGTCACCGCTTCGGAGGAGTCGGGCACTCGCTTGATGCAGACCAGCACGTTGGTCATCAGACACGACCTCTCAGGCGGTTGTTGTCGGGGTCGAAGGGAGAAGTCGCGTCCGTGGTCGCCACGGTGACGGGATAGAGCTCCTCCATATAGCTCACGGAGAGCCGGTTGCCGACGACGGCCTGGTCGGGCGGCAGGAATGCCATGAGGAGGTGCTTGCCGAGGGAGGGCGCCGAGCCCGCGGTCGTCACGTAGGGGTGGCGGCCGTGCCCGTCGGTCAGTGCGCTGCCGTCAGCAGCGAGGATCGGCTCTCCACCGAGCATGTAGCGTTTGATCCCGCTGGCGCTCGTGTGATCATCCACCGTGAGCATGCACAGCACCGTCTCCACGGGGCCTGCCGCCTGCTTCTCGTATGCCGCTTTGCCGACGAAGTCCGCGGCCTTGAGTTTCTTGCGCTCCATCCCCACCTCGAAGAGGCTGCGCTCGGCGTCGAGCTCCGGGCCGTAGGCGCGATAGCCCTTCTCGAGGCGGCCGGTCGTCGCGTAGACGCCGATACCGGCCGGGACGAGCCCATGGGGCCGGCCCGCCTCATGGAGGCGGTTCCAGAGCGCGGCTCCGTAGCCGACGGGCGTGTAGAACTCCCAGCCGAATTCGCCGACGTATGAGATCCGGGAGGCGAGGACCGGCAGGTTGCCGAGCTCGATCTCACGGCAGTTGCTGAACTTGAGGGACTCCTTGCTGATGTCGTCATCGGTGAGCGAGCCGATGATGTCGACGGCTCTCGGTCCCCACAGGCCGACCGTCGTCCAGGCGGAGGTGAGGTCGGTGAGCTGGGCGCTCCCGTCGGGCGGCAGGTGGTCGGCAAACCACTTCTTGTCGGCCATTCCGTGCGCGCCGCCCGTGACCACGCGATAGTGGTCGTGCGCGAGCCGCATGACGGTGAGGTCGGACCGGAACCCGGCGTTGGTGTCGAGCACGGGCGTGTAGATGACCTTGCCGATGGGGACGTCGGCCTGGGCGACGATGATGCCCTGCACCGCCTCCATGGCCCTGGGCCCGGTGATGTCGAAGATGCAGAACGCCGTGAGGTCCACCAGGGCGGCGCGCTCACGCATCGCGAGGTGCTCCGCGTTGATGATCGGGGACCACCAACGGCTGTCCCACTCGTTCTCGCGCGGCATGACGGCGTCGCCGTACTCACCGAGCAGGCCCTCGTTGGAGGCGTACCACTGCGGCCGTTCCCAGCCCGCCGCCTCGAAGAAGACAGCCCCGAGCTCCTTCTCGGCCGCATACATGGGTGGCAGCCGAAGGTCGCGTCCCGACAGGAACTGCTCCGAAGGGTGGACGATGCCGTAGGTCTTGATGAACGACTCGTCCGTCCGCAGGCGAACCTGCTCGCGGGTGAGCTGGTGTTCGTAGAAGCGGGCGATGTCCGAGTTGCTGATGTCGATCTCCGACCAGCCTCGGGTCATCAGCTCGGCCACGGCGCGGCCGGTGCCGGGTCCCTCCTTGATCCAGACTGCCGCGGCCGACCACAGGCCCTTGACCTCCGGGGTCTCGCCGAGGGCTGCCACCCCGTCGACAGTGAGGGAGAGCAGTCCGTTTATGGCATACCGGATCTCGGCGGACTCGTCGCCGAGGATCTGCGGCATGAGCTCAAGCGCCTGCTCGAGCTGAGGGTCGAAGTCGTCGGACGTGAAGGGCATCTCTGTGGGGGAGAGCTTGGCCTGATCGAGCGAGGGGATCTCCTCGGGCTCGTGGAGGATGGCGCGGTGGCCGTAGGAGCCGACCTCCATGTCGCTGCCGGTCTGGCGCTCATAGCAGAACGTGTCCATGTCACGGATGATCGGATAGGAGATCTCACCCGGCCGCTCCGCGAGGATCGGGATCGGGCCGACCGAGATCATCTGATGGACCGCGGGCGTCAGGGGGATGCGTGCGCCCGCCATCCGGGCCACCTTGGGGCTCCACACCCCGCAGGCGATGACCACCGTCTCCGCGGTGATGTCGCCCTGGGTCGTCTGGACGCCGGTGATCGCACCGTTCTCGACGGTGAGGCCGGTGACCTCGGCGTTGGGCACGACGGTGAGGGCGCCCTTGTCGATGGCACGCTCGCGCATGATGGTGCCCGCGCGAACCGAGTCCACGACGCCGACGCTCGGGGTGTAGAAGCCGCCGATGATGACGCTGGGATCGAGGTAGGGGACGAGCTCGTGCACCTCCTCGGGTGTGACCATCCGCGAGTCGATGCCCCAGGCCCTCGCGGAGGACATGCGCCGGCGCAGTTCCTCCATCCGAGCCTCGGTGCGAGCGACCTCGATGCCGCCGGACTCGGTGAAGACCCCCATCTCCTTGTACTGACGCACCGAGTCGCGCGTGATGTCGGCGATCTCTCGCGAATGGTCGACGGGGAAGATGAAGTTGGACGCGTGTCCCGTCGACCCGCCCGGGTTGGGCAGCGGGCCCTTGTCGAGCTGCACGATGTCCGTCCACCCCAGCTCGGCCAGGTGATAACTGAGGCTGTTTCCGGTGATTCCAGCGCCGATGACGACGACCTGGGCGGAGGAGGGTGTGGTGGCCATGTATCTCCTAAGTCATGAGGTTCGCCACGCACAACAGTGCGCGGGATGCGCGACAAGGGAAGCGTCCGCAGGCGAAACCATCATGTCAACCCGGGCCCGGGTCGGCAAGGCACTACGGGCACTACGTGCTCGCTGAAGGATTCGGAGCGGCGCCGTCGCCTTCAGCTGAGGCTGCTGCCGGGTCTTCCTCGAGCGCTGGTCGAGCGTCAGTCGCCCAGCTCGGCGCGGCGACGCACGACGTAGTCCTCGAGCTCGGCCTTGATCGCGTCGTCGATGGGCGGCTCGACGTAGTCCTCGAGCGTCTTCTGGTAGATGGCGGTCGCGCGAGCATTGGCGTCCAGGCTGCCACCGCGCGTCCACCGTTCGAAGTTCTCCGACGAGGAGAGGAACGGTCGATAGAAGCAGTCCCGGAAGCGGGCCATCGTGTGGGCCGCGCCGAGGAAGTGGCCCCCGTGGCCGACTTCGACGTGGGCATCGAAGGCGAGCGACCCCTCGTCGATCTCGAGCGGCACGAACTGGTGTTGCAGCAGCTCGACGATCTGGCAGTCGACGACGAACTTTTCGAAGCTGGCGACGAGCCCGCCGTCGAGCCATCCGGCGCTGTGCATGACCCAGTTGGTGCCGGCGAGGAAGGTCGGCACCATGGTCATGAGGGCCTCGTAGCCGGCTTGAGCGTCGGCGACCTGGCTGGAGGTGAGGCCACCCCCTGAGCGGAACGGCAGGCCGAAGTAGCGTGCGATCTGGCCGGTGCAGAGCAGTCCGATCGCCGACTCCGGCGTGCCGAACGTCGGCGACCCGGTCTTCATGTCGATGGTGGACAGGAACGACCCGAAGATCACGGGGCAGCCCGGCCGGATCATCTGGGCCAGCGCGACCCCGGACAGCGCCTCGGCGATCTGTTGGACCAGGGTGGCCGGGATCGTGACCGGCGACATGGCGCCCATGAGCAGGAACGGGGTCAGCACGACCGGCTGAGCGGCGGCGCAGTACTCGAAGAGCGCATCGAGCATCCGGTCGTCCCAGCGCAGCGGCGAGTTGCAGTTGATGATCGAGATCGAGGCGGGCGTGCGCTCGATCGCCTTCCGACCGCCGTGGAGGATGGCGCTCATCGCGATCGTGTCCTGCGCGTTGACCGCCGAGACGACGTTGCCCATGTAGAACTTGTCGGTGAGCGTCTGCAGCGCAAAGATCATGTCGAGATGCCGGCTGTCGAGGGGCGTGTCGTTGGGCTCGTTGACGACCCCACCGGCGGAGTCGAGCACGCCGAATGACTGAGAGAGCCGACAGAAGTTGCGGAAGTCCTCCATGGTGCCGTCTCGGCGGAGGTCTCCCGCCCGGACGAACGGAGGCCCGTAGACCGCGCCGAAGACCATGTGGTCGCCGCCGATGTGCACCGAGTTGGCGGGGTTGCGGGCCTGGACGTCGAACTCCGACGGGGCCTTGGCGACCTGCTCCAGGACGAACTCCGGGTCGAGGAAGACGGTGCGCTCCTCCACCTTCTGACCGGCAGCGCGGAACATCTCCAGGGCCCGGTCGTTGGAGAACTCCACCCCGACCTGCGTGACGATGCGACGCCAGCCTTGATCGAGCTGGTCCAGCGCATCGGCGGAGAGGATCTCGTAGCGCGGCATGACATTGCGGAACATCGGCACTCCTACACGGGATGGACGAGCGGAAGGGACGGCGCTCGCGGCCGACGCGAGATCCGACTGAGCCAGATCAGTCGGGCGATCGCTTGACCGTGACGTCGGGCACATCGTAGCATTCACCATGTGGAACAGGCATCCACATAGTGGGCAGTTTTGAGAGTGAGGACGATCGTGTCGCCGAGACCACCCAGCCCGACGGAGCCTCCCGTCGAGACGCCGGCTGAGGCTCTCGACGAGTCGTCCGGTGAGGCCCCCACCGGCTCGCAGGCGGTCGATCGCGCCGCCCACCTGCTGACGCTCGTGGTCCGGGCCGAGGTGGAGCCCACCTTGGCTGACCTCAGTGAGCAGACGGGGTTCGCCAAGTCCACGGTGTCGCGCCTGGTCCTGGCGCTCGAACGCAACCGGCTGGTGGCCCGCTCCGACGAGGGATCCTTCACGGCCGGAGAGCTGTTCGCGATGTATGCCGTGCGCCGAGCTCATGACGAGGACCTGCCTCGGCTGGTCCGGCCGGTCCTTGAGGAGCTCTGCGAGCTGACCGGCGAGGCCGGGCATCTCGCCGAGGCCCGGGGCGACGCTGTCGTCTTCCTCGACCAGATCGAGTCGACCTTCATCCTTGGCAGCCGCGACTGGCTGGGCGTCGATGTGCCGGTGCACTGCTCGGCGCTCGGCAAGGTGCTCTGCGCATATGGCACGCTGCCACTGCCCGCGGGCCGTCTCGAAACCCCGACCGAGTGCTCCATCAGCACGATCGCGCAGCTTCGGACCGACCTCGAGATGGCCCGTGATCGAGGCTGGGCCGCGGCGGTGGACGAGCTCGAGCTCGGCCTCGCCGCGATCGCGGCGCCGGTGCAGGTCGATGGGAGGACCGTGGCAGCCGTCGGACTGTCCGGCGCCTCCGCACGCCTGGCCCCAGAGCTCGATCGCGTCGGCGCGATCGTGTCAGCACATGTGGCCGCGCTGTCGGCCCAGCTGTCCCACTTACCAAAGGAAGGTGCCGCATGACCCCTGACGAGATCCTCCAGACAATGTACGACCAGACACTGGTCGGCAACGCACCGGCTGTCCTCGACCTGACCCACCAGGCGCTCGAGCTCCAGATGGCGCCCTCATCGCTCCTCTTCGACTCGCTCATCCCGGCGCTCGAGGAGGTCGGCGCCCGCTTCGAGCGAGGTGACTACTTCGTCCCCGAGATGCTCATCGCGGGCCGGGCGATGGCCGGGTCGATGGCGGTCCTGCGCCCCCTGCTCGCCGAGACGGGCGTCCAGACCGTCGGCAAGTTCGTCATGGGCACCGTCAAGGGCGACGTCCACGACATCGGCAAGAACCTCGTCAACATCATGCTCGAGGGAGCCGGGTTCGAGGTGATCGACCTCGGTGTCCAGGTGGCGCCGGAGAAGTTCATCTCGGCGATCGAGGAGCATCGGCCCGACATCGTCGGCTTCTCGGCCTTCCTCACGACGACGATGCCGATGTTCAAGGCCAACCTCAACGCGCTCGTCAAGTCAGGCCTGCGCGACGAGGTGATCGTCATGGTCGGCGGCGCGCCCGTCACCCAGGAGTACGCGGACGCCGTCGGGGCCGATGGCTACGCCGCGGACGCATCTGCCACCGTCAAGCGGGCCAAGCAGCTCCTCGAGCAGCGTCGCGCCCTGGTCCCCGCATGATCGCGCGCAGCCCGGGCCACACCGGAGGGCAGGGCCGATGACAGAGTTCACGAGCGAGATCCGCGAGACCGTCCTGCGCTCGGCGACCAAGGAGGTCGTCATCGCCCGGAACCGGCCGTTCTGCATCATCGGCGAGCGGATCAATCCCACCGGGCGACGGATCTTCCAGGAGCAGCTGCGGGCCGGTGACCTGTCCGCGATCGACCGCGACGTGGCTGCTCAGGTGGCGGGCGGGGCCAATGTCCTCGACATCAACATGGGCGTTCCGCTGACGGACGAGGCCGACCTGCTCGTGCGCGCCATCCAGCGGGTTCAGGACCTCACCGACCTCCCGGTGTGCATCGACTCGTCAGTGCTCGAGGCCCTTGAGGCAGGGCTTCGTGTCTATCAGGGCCGGGCCCTCGTCAACTCGGTGACCGCCGAGGACGAACGCCTCGCCGCGGTCCTGCCGCTGGTGAAGAAGTACGACGCCGCGGTCATCGCGCTGCCCAACGACGAGGAGGAGATCCCCATGGGGGCCGACCGGCGGATCGAGCTGGTTGCCAAGATCGTCGAGGTCGCGACCACGGAATACGGCATACCGATCGAAGACATCGTCATCGACCCGCTGGCCATGCCGATCGGCGCCGACACCGGCGTGGTGGTGACGACCATGGAGACCGCGCGGCGGATTCGTGACACGTGGGGCCTCAACCTCACGTGCGGCGCCTCCAACGTCTCGTTCGGTATGCCGGCACGTCACGTCCTCAACGCAACGTATCTCCCCATGGCCATGGCCCACGGGATGACGAGCGCCATCATGGACGCGCGCACCCCGGCGGTCGTCGAGAGCGTGCGTGCGGCGGACCTGCTGCTCGGCAATGACGAGTGGGGCGGCTCCTGGATCGCCTCGCATCGCGCCAAGCAGGCGGCCGCTGCGGCCGTCCCATGAGCGCACGGCCCGTGAAGGGCAAGCCGCTCTCCGACGCGGATCCAGGCGACACCGCGCAGTCGGTCGTCGAGTTGCGACGCGAAGGCCTGATCGACCCGCCGGCGACCCGCGCCGGCAGCGTCGAGGACGGGATGGGCCGGGTCCAGCTCACCTTCAACCCGCTGGGCCGCAGCGTGCGCGTGCCTCCGGGTGTGACGGTCTTCGACGCGGCGAGCTGGAACGGCATCGCCATCGACTCGACGTGTGGTGGCCACGGGACGTGCAAGAAGTGCAAGGTGCAGATCTCCGACGGGTCGGTCCCGGTGTCTCGTCTCGACGTCCGCTCGTTCACGCCTGAGCAGCTGCAAGACGGGTGGCGGCTCGCCTGCCTTGCCCAGGCGAGCGTCGACCTCGCCGTCGAGGTTCCCGAGCTGGTCACCCGGCCCAAGGCCTCGACCGTCGGCGTGGGCCGCCAGGTGATCCTTCGACCCTCCGTGCAGAAGCGCTACGTCGAGCTCGAGGAGGCGAGCCTGTCCGACCAGCGCACCGACGTGCGCCGGGTCCTCGATGCGATCGACGACCTCGAGCTGACCGCGGACCTGCACGCAGTGCGGCGCCTCTCGCGGGTGCTCCGCGAGTCCGACTACAAGGTGACCGCGGTCATCTACGACACGGTGCTCATCGACGTCGAGCCCGGCGACACGACGCCCCGCAAGTTCGCGATCGCCTATGACCTCGGCACGACGACGGTGGTCGCGACGCTGCTCGATCTGTCCACCGGCACGCCCGTCGCGGTCGCGTCGATGCTCAACAAGCAGCAACCCTTCGGTGCGGACGTCATCACGAGAATCAGCGCGACCATGATCGACCCCGACCTGCTCGGCAGGTTGCGCGAGTCCGCGCAGGCCACGCTTGACGAGCTCTCACGCGAGGTGCTGGAGGAAGGCCGCGTCGACCCGACCGAGGTCTACCAGGTCGCCCTCGCGGGCAACGCGACCATGACCGCCCTCGTGCTCGGCGTCGACCCCGAGCCCCTCGGCGTCGCGCCCTTCGTCATGTCCACGGCCAGCTGGCCGCCGATGGAGGCCTCCGAGCTGGGTCTGCGCCTGCACCCGGGGGCACGGGCCGTCGTCTTCCCGGCCCTCGGCGCCTACGTCGGCGGCGACATCGTCGCCGGCATGCTCGCGTGCGGCATGGACCGGGACAAGCGCACCCGGCTGTTCATCGACGTCGGTACCAACTGCGAGATCGTCCTGTCCGATGGTGAGCACATCGTCTCGACCGCAGCGCCCGCCGGCCCCGCCTTCGAGGGCGGGGCGATCCGGTGCGGCATGCGGGCCGCCGACGGCGCGATCGAGGTGATCCGGCTGGGCGAGGACGTCGAGCTCGGCGTCATCGGCGACATCGCGCCAGCCGGCCTCTGCGGCTCCGGTCTCGTCGACGCGGTCGCCGAGCTGGTGCGTGTGGGACTGCTCGACGGGACCGGTCGCCTCGTCTCCGACGAGACTGCCGCGGCAACGTCGCCGGCATTGGCCGACCGCCTGACGAGCGTCGGGCAGGAGCGGGTCTTCATCCTGTACCGACCGCACCCCGACGCCGAGCCGCAGGACTGCGTCTACCTCTCGCAACGCGACATCCGCGAGCTCCAGTTCGCCAAGGCCGCCATCGCGACCGGCTGGAGCCTGCTGCTGGAGGAGCTCGGGATCGGCGCGGGCGACGTCCAGCAGGTCCTGCTCGCCGGGTCCTTCGGCAGCTATCTGTCGCCAGGCGCCGCGGTGCGGATCGGCCTCGTGCCCAAGATGCCGGTCCTACGGATCGTCTCGGCCGGCAACGTCGCCGGTGAAGGCGCCAAGATGGTGCTGCTCAGCGCTCGCGAGCGCACCGGTGCCGAGGCCCTGCTGGAGGAGGTGCGTTATGTCGAGCTCTCCGACCGTCCGGACTTCAACGACCGGTTCATCGAGCTGCTCGAGTTCCCCCACTGAGGGGGCCACCACCCAGCGTCGATCTGCCGCGCGCACCGGACGGGTGGCCGTCATCGCGTGCGGCGCCCTCGCTCAGCACCTTGCCGAGGCGATCAGGCGCCAGGACTGGCCCGTGGATGTCTACCCGCTCAATCCGTTGCTGCACAATCACCCCGAGCAGATCGTGGGGGAGGTCGAACGACTCCGGCGCGAGCTCGCCTCGAGCGCAGCTCGCGTCGTCGTGGGCTATGCCGACTGCGGGACCTACGGCGCTCTCGACCGCTACTGCATCGAGCAGGGTCTCGAGCGGTTGCCTGGCCTGCACTGCTATGACCTCTATGCCGGCGTCGAGACCATGCGGCGCACCTTCGAGGCCCAGCCCGGGACCTACGTGCTCACCGACTTCCTCGTCCGCTCGTTCGAGCGGACCGTCGTGCGCGAGCTGGGGTTGGATCGCTATCCGGAACTGCGCGACGACTACTTCGGTCAGTACACCGAGGTCGTGTGGCTCGCCCAGCATCGCACCGCCGAGCTCGAGCTGCTCGCCGACCGGGCAGCGCAGATCCTCCAGCTGCCGCTGCGCATCATCGACACCGGCATCACCCGCCTCGAGGTGGCTCTCGGCGCGCTCGTCGCTCCCGCTGGTCCTGCGTGACCTTCTGGAGTCCGGCCGTGCCGTCGCTCAGGGTGCTCTCGCTCACGGCTCGGTCTGGGCCAGGGCCTGCTGGCGCCACTGCTCGCATACCTCGACCTGGTTGAACGTGTAGACGTGCAGCCTTTCGATCCCGAGGGCCGGGTAGGCGGACAGGGCCGAGATCCGGTCGACGAAGCGGTCGGTGCTGAAGCCCGGAGCCGCGATCCGGAAAAGGACCTTGCGCTGCTTGGCGAGGAAGCGGATCGACTGGCCGACGCCGATCTTGGTCGCCATGCCGAGCAGCTTGGTCCGCTCGACGGGTCCCGGGACGCCGACGTAGAGCGGCAGGGTGATCCCGCGTCGCCGGAGCCGCTCGGCCCATCTCGCGACATGCTCGGCGTCGAAGGTCATGTTGGAGACGATGTGCGTGGCGTGCTGTCGTTTGTCCCACATGGACTGGATGACGACGTCGTCATCGATGCTCGGGTGCGACTCCGGATAGCCCGTGATACCGACCTGCTCGAACGGGTCGCCGAGGTCGGTGAGGACGTGGAGCAGGTCGAGGGACCCGGCGAAGTCTCCGGCCGGCTCGGTCGCATCGCCCGCAGGCACGAAGACCGTGCGCACGCCTGACTCCTTGAGCCGAGCGACGATGTCCTCGAGCTCTGCTCGCCCCGTGATCATCCGCGCAGCGAGATGAGGGACGACGTCGTAGCCGTCACGCGCCAGCGCAGTCGCCAACTCGAGCGTCGCGTCGAGGCCCTTGACCGGGGACGCGGTCACGGTGACCGTGACGGACGTCGGCAGCACGGCCCGCACCGTGTCCCCGATGGACTCGGTGGGGAGGATCTCGAAGCGAGGTCGGCTCAGGAGCTGGTGCCGGACCGTCAGTGGGAGACCGTCGCTCATGACGCAACTCGTTTCGTGATGCATAGCAATACGCAGCAATACGCAGCGATACGGTGCGAAGCCTACGGCCGCACCGAGATCCGGGGCAAGAGCCCGCCCACCGCGCCCTCGACACACACTCGCCCGGGCAACTGTCACACCGCCACTTCCGGCCCGACGCTGTCACGGCTCGCGCCTACAGTGTCGGGCATGACGAGGCATGGGGTGGGTCCCGAGACGGCGAGCGGCGAGCAGGCGAGCTTCCGCGGGATGCCGACGCCGCTCTACCTCGCCTCGCCATCGCGACTGCTGGGCTGGCTCGACTGTCCGCGTCGATACCGGATGCAGTACCTCGACCGGCCGCGACCCGAGGCTCGCGCCCAGCGGGCGCACACCTCGGTCGGCATCGCCACGCACAATGCGCTCCGCGACTTCTGGGACCTGCCGGTCGCGGGGCGCACCCCGGCGGGCGTCGCCGAGCTCGTTCGGACCTCGTGGATCGATGCCGGGTTCCGCGATCCGGAGCAGTCGAGCGCGTGGCGGATACGGGTGCGCGGCGCCGTGACCGACTATCTGCGCGGCATCGACCGCGAGCGCCAGCCGATCGGGATCGAGCGCAGCGTCTCGTTCCGGACCGACGAGATGGTCGTCACCGGCCGCATCGACCGGCTCGATGACCGCGACGGGCATCTCGTCGTCGTCGACTACAAGACCGGCCGATCGGTGCCCACCGCGGAGGATGCCCGCACCTCCTTGCCGCTCGCCCTCTATGCCATCGGCGCAGCCCGGACCTTCCGCCGCGACTGCACCCGGGTCGAGCTGCACCATGTCCCGACCGGGACGGTCGTCGCCCACCAGCACACCGATGCGTCGCTGTCGCGCAAGGTGGCCGAGGCGCAGTCGATCGTCTCCGACCTGCGCACGGCCGACGCCGAGTTCGCGCGCCTGGGAGCCGCCTCGAGCCGCTTCGAGCCGGCGCCGTCCCCGTTCTGCACCTGGTGCGACTTCCGGGCGCACTGTCCCGAGGGAGCGGCGATGGGCCCGGAGAAGTCGGACTGGGCCGGTCTCGAGCCGGTTCGTGAGACCCGCGACAGCTCATGACCGGCTGCCTGCGAGACTTGGGCCATGCCTCGCACGCCCCCTCGCTCGACCGCGCGCGTCATCGCGCTGGCCAACCAGAAGGGCGGCGTCGCCAAGACGACGTCCGTCGCCTCGATCGGGGCCGCGCTCGCGGAGGCCGGCAAGAAGGTGCTGCTGGTCGACCTCGATCCGCAGGCCTGCCTGACGTTCTCCCTCGGGGTCGACCCCGACGCCGTCGATGCCTCGATCCACGAGGTCCTCCTCGGCCGCGCAGAGCTCGCCGACGTCATCATCGAGTGCCCGGACGGGATCGACCTGGTCCCCTCGACCATCGACCTGGCCGCTGCCGAGGCCATGCTGCTGCCGCGACCCGGCCGCGAGTACGTCCTGCGCTCCGCGCTGGAGGCCAGCTCGGCGGCATACGACGTCATCCTGCTCGACTGCTCACCGAGCCTCGGCGTCCTGACGCTCAACGCGCTGACCGCCGCCGACGGGCTCATCATCCCCATGCCGTGCGAGATGCTGAGCCACCGCGGGGTGGGGCAGCTGCTCGATACCGTCACCGACGTGCAGAAGATCCTCAACAAGGATCTCGAGGTGTGGGGGATCCTGCCGACCCTCTACGACGGGCGCAGCAACCATGCCCGTGAGGTCCTCGTCGACGTCGGGGAACGCTACGGGTTGCCGGTGCTCGAGCCGGCCATCCCGAGGACCGTGCGCTTCGCCGAAGCGCCGGCGCTCGGCCGCTCGATCCTGGCCACATCCCGCACATCCAAGGGCGCCCGGGCCTACCGCGAGGTCGCCGCCGCCCTGCTGCCTCGACTCTGAAGACACCGCATCATCAGCACCGCCGCGCTCGTCACACCGGTCCGTCATCGATGCCGCGGCGATACCCGCGGGCCAGCCGTAGCGCAGCAGGCTCCCGTATGCCGCTGGGTCGGCCGGGCGCGTGCGCCGCCACTGCGCCATCGGCGACCGGCCGCGCCCCGCGACTGCGCCATCGGCGACCGGCCGCGGCCCCCGCGAACGCAACAGCAGGTACCCGCCAGTCTTGGGGGTCTGTGGACGGCGGGGCCACTCGAGTCTTGGGGGTCTGTGGACGAGGGGGCCACTCGACGGGGGTTTATGGACGGCG
>JAKDLQ010000276.1 GCA_030452775.1 Micrococcales bacterium
CGGCAGCGTCAGATGTGTATAAGCGACATGGCTCTGTGTGCGGTCCGCACACTCGCGGACCGGGAGGGGGAGGCGGCGCTGGTCCGTTTCTACCGAGCTGCAGCGGGAGGACTCGCGGTGTCGGCGGAGCCGATGACCGATCCCGAGGCGATCGCCGATGACGCACTGAGAGTGACGTTGGGCTCCTCGCGCTCGGAACTCGAGAGCGACGTGCTCGCCAGGATCGCAGGGCTGCTCACATCATGACGACAGCGGCGGCCGACCTCGGCATGATGTCGGCCGCCGCCGTCGTCATGACGAGGCAACTGGGCTGTAGAGCTGCTCCACCGCATCGCTGAAGTCACGCATGACGATAGTGCGTTTGAGCTTGAGGGACGGTGTCAGGTAGCCGTTCTCCTCCGTGAAGTCACCTGGCAGGATGTCGAACTTGCGGATCGACTCGGCCTTGCTCACGGCCGAGTTGGCCCGGTCGACGGCGGCCTGCACTGCCTCGAGCACCTTGGGGTGTGTTCGTGCCTGCTCGACGGAGACGCCCTCGAGGCCCTGGCTGGATGCCCAGAGCGGCCACATGTCCGCGTCGAGGGTGATGAGGGCAGCGATGAACGGCTTCTGGTCGCCGACGACGATGCACTGCGACACGAGCGGGTGCGCCCGAAGCCGGTCCTCGAGGACCGCTGGCGCAACGTTCTTGCCCCCGGCCGTCACGAGGATCTCCTTCTTGCGGCCGGTGATTCGCAGGTAGCCGTCCTCGTCCAGCTCACCGATGTCACCGGTGGAGAACCAGCCGTCCTGGATCGCCCCAGCGGTGGCCTCATCGTTGCCGTGATACGTGGTGAATACGCCGACCCCTTGGAGCAGGATCTCGCCATCCTCGGCGATCCGGACGCCGCTGCCCGGCAGCGGCGGGCCCACGGTGCCGATCTTGATCTTGTCCGGGGTGTTGACCGTGACCGGCGCGGTCGTCTCGGTGAGGCCGTAGCCCTCGAGGATGATGAGGCCGATGCCCCGGTAGAAGTGCCCGAGGCGAGTGCCGAGCGGGCCTCCACCGGACACGGCGTACTGCACCTGCCCACCCATGGCGGCGCGCAGCTTGCCATAGACCAGTTTGTCGAAGAGCGCATGCTGGAGCCGGAGCAGCAGCCCCGGGCCACCGCTGTCCAGCGCCTCGCTGTAGGCGATCGCAACGGCCGCAGCTCGCTGGAAGATCTTGCCCTTGCCATCCGTGGCCGCCTTGGCCTCGGCCGAGTTGTAGATCTTCTCGAAGACTCGCGGGACGGCGAGGATGAACGTCGGTTCGAAGGAGGCGAAGTCAGCGAGCAGGGTCTTGATGTCCGACGAATGGCCCATCCGAACCTTGGCCGCCACGCACAGCACCTCGATGAAGCGGGCGAACACGTGAGCCAGCGGCAGGAAGAGGAGCGTCGATGACCCAGGCGCGAGCACGTCCGGGCCGAGCTTGCCGATCGTGTTGTCCGTCAGGTCGAGGAAGTTGCCATGGGTGAGCCGGCATCCCTTAGGCCGACCGGTCGTGCCCGAGGTGTAGATGAGCGTCGCGAGGGACCGCCGATCGAGGCCCTCGCGACGTGCCTCGAGGTCGGCGTCGGCCACGTCGGCGCCCTCGGCTCGCAGTGCATCGAGTGCACCGCTGTCGATGACGTGGACTCGATCGACTCCCTGAGTCTCTGCCTGGACGGAGGCGACCGCTGCGGCATGCGTCTCGGTCTCGACGAACACCGTCGCCGCACCGGAGTCCTCGAGGATCCACTGGATCTGGTCCGGGGACGAGGTCTCGTAGATGGGCACGACGACGGCGCCGGCGGCCCAGGTCGCGAAGTCGATGAGGGTCCACTCGTAGCGCGTGCGACTCATCAGGGCGACCCGGTCCCCGACCGTGACGCCGGATGCGACCAGGCCCTTGGCGAGCGCCGTGACCTCGTCGGCGAACTGAGACCACGTCACCTGCGACCAGGTGCCGTCCGCGCCCCTCCTGGAAAACGCGATCCCACTGGGCGATTCCGAGGCGTTGTGCGCCGGCAGGTCGCCGAGAGTTCCCTCGACGGTCACCGGCGCCAGTGGCGCCACGACGTTCTCCTTCATTGATCCTCATTCCTCATGGCAGGGTTGCTTGATGCCACCCTATCGATTGATCGAAACGACACGGCAGAATCGTCGTTCGACGCGATACCCTTCCGCGCATGGCCGACCGCACCGAATCATCCATCGTCATCGATGCTCCCCCCGGCGACGTCCTGGACGTCATCGCCGACTTCGAGGCCTATCCGGAGTGGGCTAGCGAGATGAAACACGTCCAGATCCTCGCGGAGGAGGGCGACGGATGGGCCGATCAGGTCGAGTTCACCCTCGACGCCGGCATCATCAAGGACACCTACGTGCTCGACTACGACTGGGACGTCGTGGAGGACGGCACAGGCGTGGTGTCGTGGTCGCTCGTGTCGGCCAGCGTGCTCAAGTCGATGATCGGCTCCTACACCCTGTCGGCCCAGGGCGCCTCGACCAAGGTGACGTACCGGCTCGCGGTCGATGTCAAGATCCCCATGATCGGGATGTTCAAGCGCAAGGCGGAGAGGGTCATCATCGACACGGCCCTCAAGGGGCTGAAGAAGCGCGTCGAGGGCTGAGCGCGGCCGTGGTGGATGCAGGCGGGCCCGGCGCGTTCGGCCCGGCCCCCGAGGACGAGTCCGAGCCTCGCGTCGTGGGAACAGTCGCCGAGGAGGCAGCGCGGTTGGTCGAGCTACTCGCCGATCAAG
>JAKDLQ010000277.1 GCA_030452775.1 Micrococcales bacterium
CGGGGTGAAGGCATCAGGGCTGGGCGTGGCATATTCGCAGCATGAGTCATGTTGGCGAGGTCAGTCCCACAGACGCGTGGAACGCGCTGACCCACGATCCTCGTGCCGTGCTCGTCGACGTGCGGACGCGGGCCGAGTGGAGCTATGTGGGGATCCCCGACCTCACCCAGACCGGCAAGGACCTCGTCCTCATCGAGTGGCAGACCTACCCGGACGGCACGGTCAATCCTCACTTCACCGACCAGCTTGCCGCCGCCGGTATCGAGCACGACCAGCCGGTCTACTTCTTGTGTCGCTCGGGGGCGCGCTCGAGGTGGGCCGCCGAGGCGGCGATCCGGGCCGGCTGGGACGAGGCATACAACGTCGTCGAGGGTTTCGAGGGGCCACCGGACGCGGCGCGTCATCGGGTCGTGTCGGGGTGGAAGACCGCCGGCCTGCCATGGGTGCAGGGATGAGCCCGGACCCGGCGGGCTGGCGTCCGGACACGCTGGCCGTCAGGGGCGGCCTGGCTCGCAGCGGCTTCGCCGAGACCGCCGAGGCGCTCTACCTGACCTCCGGCTACGCGTATGAGAGCGCCGAGGCTGCCGAGCAGGCCTTCATCGATCCGGGGGAGCGGTTCGTCTACTCGCGCTACGGGAACCCCACCGTGCGGATGTTCGAGGAGCGACTGCGCCAACTCGAGGGCGCGGAGGCCGCCTTTGCCACCAGCTCGGGAATGTCCGCGGTCTTCGTTTCCCTGGCAGCGCTGCTCGGTCAGGGTGATCGCGTCGTGGCATCGCGGGGCCTGTTCGGCTCGTGCTTCGTCATCCTCGATGAGATCCTGCCGCGCTGGGGTGTCGAGACCGCCTTTGTCGACGGGCCGGACCTGGACCAGTGGCGTCAGGCGCTGGCCACGGCCACGACCGCGGTCTTTTTCGAGACCCCGAGCAACCCGATGCAGGAGCTCGTGGACATCCGGGCCGTCTCGGACCTCGCTCATGCCGCCGGCGCCAAGGTCGTCGTCGACAACGTCTTCGGCACCCCGGTCTTCTCCCGGCCGCTCGACCATGGCGCCGACATCGTCGTCTACTCGGCCACCAAGCACATCGACGGGCAGGGCCGCACCCTCGGGGGCGCGATCCTCGGGCCCAAGGACTACATCGACGGACCGGTGCAGCACCTCATGCGCCACACCGGTCCGGCCATGTCGCCGTTCAACGCCTGGGTGCTCGTCAAGGGACTGGAGACGATGTCCCTGCGGGTCGAACGGATGTCGGGCAATTCTCTCGAGGTGGCGCGCACCCTCGAGGCCCATCCGCGGATCACGCGAGTCATCCACCCGTTCCTCGAGTCGCACCCGCAGCACGGGCTCGCCAAGCGCCAGATGCTCGGCGGCGGGACCGTGGTGACCTTCGAGATCGACGGCGGCAAGGCCGACGCGTTCCGGATGATGAACTCCTTCGAGATCATCGACATCTCCAACAACCTCGGTGACGCGAAGTCGCTGGTGACGCACCCGTCCACCACGACTCACCGGCGTCTGTCGGCCGAGGCCCGGGCGGCGCTCGGCATCACCGATGGAGTCTTGCGCATATCGGTCGGGCTGGAGGACGTGCGGGACATCATCGACGATCTTCACCGGGGACTCGCCTGACCTGATCTCCAGGTGCGGCGCCACAGGACGGCAGGTTGTCGACGCCGATGAGCAAGGCCAGGACGGGGAAGACTCGCTCGCCCAGCGCCGTGACGTCGAGCAGCACCTCAGGCCCGGTGCAGCGCCGAGAGCACCCACGGCCGCCCGGGGCGAGGCGGCGGGGCGAGGTCGACGTCGAACGTGTCGGCCAGCACCCTCGCCAGCGCCCGCGGGTACGCGGCGCCTCGCCGACGAGGCAGAGCGCGCGGGCGACCAACCCGCGGGTGCGCTTGGCCCCGTGGGTCGCGCCGGGGACGTGAATGCGCACCCACCGATCGGCGAGCGGACCGGTGGGAGTGAACACAGCGGCATACGTGCTGGATCGGCAGTCGACGATGACCCCGCCACCGGCCGCAGCCTCCATCTCGTCGGAGACCGGGCCGCGCCACGCGGCAGCGAGCGGCCCGATCCCGGGGAGGTCAACGGCCATGGACAGGCGGTACGCCGGGATGCGGTCGGTGAGGCGGACGGCGCCGAAGAGCGCCGACTGCACGACGATCCGACGCGTCGCGCGGCGCCGGGCGGAGGTGTCGAGGGAGGCGAGATCGAACGCGTCGAAGAGGACCCCGGAGTACACCTCGCCGGCGGGCGCAGTGGGCGCCGACCGCAGTCGGGTGTTGCGCGCGATCTCGTCCGCGAGGTTCGGTGAGACCCCGAGGACCTCTGCCGTATCTGCTCGGAGGCTCGCCGCCGCGACGGCGTCGATGACCTCAGCACGGACCTCGGTCAGCGCGGGAAACGAGAGCCGGGCGAGGTCGAGCGAGCGCCCGCGTCGGCGTTGAGTTTTGCCCTCGGACGGGGGAAGCAGTATGAGCACACCGGCCAGGGTAGGCACCGGCGCCGCGTCGCGTGCAGCACCGGCTGCTGCGTTGCTCGCGAGCGTGGGGCCCAGCTCGAGGCCTAACCTCGTCGAGGCAGGTGACGTATGCCGCCGTCGGCCTCGATCTCGACGGTGCGCGCACGCCGGTGGGCACCTGCCGGCCAGGAGCCGCGCGGATGATCGCGCCGCAGCCGCCCACCGGGGTGAGGGGGCGGCGGGGAAGGGGGCTCGGCGGCATACGGCGAT
>JAKDLQ010000024.1 GCA_030452775.1 Micrococcales bacterium
CTCCCGGGGGAGGCCGCCGGCGTAGGATCGGTCCCCTGGGGCGAGCTCGGTGAGCAGCGGGTGCCCCACCTGGACGCGGGTCGTCGTGGGCCTGATCCCGGCCTTGCGGGTCAGGTCACGGACGTCGCGGACCTGGTCATCGAGCATCATCGTGACGACGGTCCCCTTGTTGCCGGCCCGGGCCGTGCGACCGGATCGGTGCGTGTAGGCCTTGTGCTCGACCGGCGGGTCGGCGTGGATGACGAGGGCGACGTCATCGACGTGGATGCCGCGGGCGGCGATGTCTGTCGCGACGAGGGTCTGGGCGTGGCCGCTGTGGAAGGCCTCCATGTTGCGGGTGCGCGCTCCCTGGCTGAGGTTGCCGTGCAGCTCGACGGCCGAGACTCCCGATGTGTTGAGCTGGCGGGCGAGCTTCTTCGCGCGATGCTTGGTCCGGGTGAAGACGAGCTTGCGGCCGGGGGCCGCGGTGAGGTCGGCGATGACCGGCAGGTGCGAGTCGGAGGCCACGTGCAGGACGTGATGGCGCATCGTCGAGATCGGTGATTGCGCCGAATCGGCTTCGTGCGTGGTGGGATTGGTGAGGAAGCGCTTGACGATGACGGTGATGGCGCCGTCGAGGGTCGCCGAGAAGAGCAGCCGCTGGCCGACGCGGGGGGTCTGGTCCATGATCCGGCGGACGCAGGGGAGGAAGCCGAGGTCGGCCATGTGGTCCGCCTCGTCGAGGATGGTCACCTCGATGGCATCGAGGTGGACCTGGCCCTGGCCCATGAGGTCCTCGAGACGGCCGGGGCAGGCGACGATGACATCGACGCCGCGTCGCAGGCCCTGGACCTGCGGTCCCTGACCGACGCCGCCGAAGATCGTCTGCGACGTGAGCCCGGACGCCTTGGCCAGGGGCGCGAGGGCCTTATCGAGCTGGGTGACGAGCTCGCGGGTGGGGGCGAGGATGAGCGCACGCGGACGATGCGGCCGGCGTTTCGGCGATGACCGCGACAGGCGGGTCACGAGCGGCAGGAGGAACGCGTAGGTCTTGCCGGAGCCGGTGCGCCCGCGGCCGAGGACGTCGCGCCCGGCGAGCGAGTCGGGCAGTGTGGCGGCCTGGATCGGGGTGGGCGTCGTGATGCCGTGATCGGCGAGGACGGTAGTCAGGGAGGTGGGCACGCCAAGGCTGGCGAAGGTCGTGTCAGTTGACACAGGTGGGTACTCCAAAGATTGGTGAGGTCGTTCTGCCCGGCGCGATCGGCGTTCTCCGATGAACACGGGCCGCGGCGCAAGAGCGAATCGACGTCGGGCAGGCTGAGAGCCGCGCCGAGAAGAGCGGCCCGAGGCAGAACTGGGCGGACCGCTGTGACCAAGCCTAGCCCATCCAGGCCACGTGGCCCGCATCGGCCATCACGCATGGCCCAATGCATCCCATGGGAGCGAGTCCGCCGGAAACGGGGACAGGCTGGCCCCACGACCTCTACCCTATGCGAATCGACGTCGCACGACGCCGCGGGATTTGGTGGATGCAGTGTCCATCGTGATCTATCCCCGGGGGGGACAACAGCATCTGAGTGACTCACGCCAGCCGTCGACCGGTGGCGGGGTTCAAGCCCATCAGGGCTCCGAATCCACTCCAACCCAGCAGGAGGAGTCGGTAGATGAAGAGATTGAGCGTCACCACGGTCGCAGCCGCATTCGCGGCCGCGTCACTGGCGCTGGTCGCCGCCCCGGGCGCGTCCGCTCAGGGGCACCACGCCCGGTTCGGCAGCCAGGGCATCGGCCATTCGGCGACCTCGCTCGCCAAGGCCGGAAAGCTCGGCTTCGGGCACCCAAGCCTCGGCAAGGGAAAAACGCTCACCGACAAGGCCATCATGCCTTTCTCGATCGCAGTCGCGGGCAACCACGTCTACTACAGCGAGGGCATGGGGTCGACGATCAACAAACTCACGGCATACGGCATGCCCAGGGTTCTCGCGACCGGACCGCAGGACGGCGACGTCGCCGGGCTCGACGTCGTGGCCGGCGGGCGAACGATCGCCTTCACGTCCTCGAACGGGGACCACAGCACGACGACGCTGACGATCCGCACCAAGGGCAAGCGCGACGTGGTCGCCGACATCAGCGGCTACGAGGCGGCGCACAACCCGGACGGGCGAACCACGTACGGCATCCTCGCCGGCGGCAACGCGTGCGCTGAGCAGATCCTCAGCCAGCTCAGCGAGACAGGGACCGCAACCTACAAGGGTCTCGTCGACTCGCACCCCTACGCCGTGACGCGGATCCCCGGCGGATGGGCGGTCGCGGACGCCGGCGCGAACGCCATCTTCCGCGTGAGCAACACGGGCAAGGTGTCGACGATCGCGGTCATACCCGCTCAGAAGATCACCCTGACGCAGAAGATGGTCGACGGGCTCGCAGCCTCGATGGGCGCGCCCTCCGGATCCCTCGACTGCATCGTGGGGGTCACCTATGGCTTCGAGGCCGTCCCCACCGACGTCGAGACCGGATGGCTGGGCAGGCTCGTCGTCTCCACGCTCCCGGGCGGACCGGAGGACCCCAGCCTCGGGGCGCGTGGGTCGGTGTACGCCGTGAGCCCGTGGGGTGGCTGGCCCTACCGCGTGGCCACGGGCTTCCTCGGCGCGACCGATCTCGCGGTGGCTCCGGACGGCTCGATCTACGTGACCGAGTTCTTCGGCGGCACAATCGCGAAGATCAGGCACGGACAGGTGACGAGCGCCGTCAAGGCGAAGGCTCCATTGTCGATCGAGGCGCGGGGCCGCTACCTCTACGTCGGCAACGCCGGTGACGTGGACTTCGAGACCGGTCAGGTCCTCTCGCCGGGCTCGATCCAGAAGATCAGGCGCTGACGGCTCGCTGGCGCTGACCGTGCGGGGCGGGGCCGAGCGGCCCCGCCCCGCTGATCTCAGGTTGCTGTTGCAGCACTTTCTTGGTAATGGCCCTTCCCGCCACGGGAGGAGTGGCAGGATCGGCAACATCGAAGGCAGCCGGACCATCGCTCTGCTGCCACTGAACTGGAAGGACCCCATCCATGCGTCGCCTCCCCCTCATCGCCGTGACGGGCCTCGTCGCGGCTGGTCTCAGCCTGTCCGCCTGCGGCTCCGACTCGATGTCCACCGACACCGGCGGCGCTCCGACTGGCGCTGGCACGTCCGTCGGCGGTGGTGTCGACCCGGCGCTCGTGGCGAAGCTCCCGGCGAAGATCAAGAGCTCCGGCAAGATCATCGTCGGGATCGACCCGACCTACGCGCCCAACGAGATGCTCGCCGCGGACGGCAAGACCGTGGAGGGCCTCAATGTCGACATCTTCAACGCGGTGGCCGCGAAGTTCGGTGTCACCGCCGAGTACCAGCCCTCGAAGTTCGACGCGATCATCCTCGGGGTCACGGGTGGCAAGTACGACGTCGGCGTCTCCAGCTTCTCCATCAACGACGAACGCAAGAAGGTCGTCAACATGGTCAGCTACTACCGGGCCGGCACCCAGTGGGTGGTGCGCAAGGGCAACCCCAAGGACGTCAGCATCGATGACCCGTGCGGCAAGAGCATCGGGGTGCAGGCTGGCACGACGCAGCTCGCGGACCTGACCGCACGCAACAAGAAGTGCACCGCCGCGGGGAAACCAGGCATCACTATGCTCGTGCAGGACGGGCAGGATCAGGTCACCACCGACCTCATCAGCGGCAAGTCCGATGCGATGCTCGCCGACTCCCCCGTGGGGCTCTACGCCATCGCGCAGACCAACGGGCAACTCGAGGCGCTCGGCGACATCTACGACTCGGCCCCCTACGGCATCGTCATCCCCAAGGATGAAACCGAGTTCGCCAACGCCGTCGTCGAGGCGCTCAAGGAGGCCAAGGCCGACGGCAGCTATGAGGCTGCCCTGAAGAAGTACTCGGTCGAGGCGGGTGCCATCTCCGACTTCGCGCTGAACCCGTGAGCGTTCCGAGCAACGAGGAGCGGCCGGGCGCGATCAACGCCCGGCCGGTCCCACGCCCGGGTCGGTGGGTCGCCATCGCGGTCATCGTCATCCTCATCGCGATGATGATCAGCTCGTTCCTCACCAACGAACGCTGGGGCTTCCCCACCGCCCTCGAGATCATGCAACAGGCGCCCGTCCTCGAGGGGCTGGTCAAAGGGACCATTGCCGGGACCGTGGGGGCGATGATCATCGGCATCGTCGCCGGCATCGGCATCGCGGTGATGCGCCTGTCCAAGAACCCTGTGCTGCGCGGAGTCTCCTTCGTCTACACGTGGTTCTTCCGGGCCATCCCACGACTGGTCCTGCTGGCGATGATCGGCACCGGCCTCGGCTTCCTGTACAACACCATCGACTTCGGTCTCCCCTTCGGACAGCAGTTCGCGGCCTGGCTCGGCCTCTCGAGCGACTTCACCTTCCTCTCGCTCGACGTCAACGCCTTCTCGAGCACGCTCATGGCCGGGATCCTCGGCCTCGGGCTCTCCGAGGCCGCCTACATGGCCGAGGTCGCGCGAGCGGGCATCATCTCCGTCGACAAGGGCCAGGAAGAAGCGGCGCAGGCCCTCGGTATGAGCCGCGGCAAGACGATGCTGCGTATCGTGCTCCCCCAGGCCATGCGCGTCATCGTCCCACCGACCGGCAACGAGACGATCGCCATGGTCAAGGACACCTCGCTCCTGTCGGTCATCCCGGTCATCACCGAGCTCTTCTACCAGACCCGTGCCATCGGCACCCGCACGCTGCAGATCATGCCGTCGTTCGTCGCGGCAACCGCCTGGTATCTCATCGTGTGCTCCGTACTCATGGTCGGACAGCACTACCTCGAGCGACACTTCGGTCGCGGCTTCGGCCAGAAGAAGACCAAGGCGCCCAAGGACAAGCGCTTCGCGCGCCCGGCCGGGGCGGGCGGCGCCTGATGGCCGCCTCGACGCCCTCACGCACCCGCGAGGACCAGTTGCTCGTCCGGGCCCTCAACGTCACCAAGGCCTTCCACGGCGTCGAGGTGCTCAAGGGCATCGACCTCGACGTCCACCGCGGCGAGGTGGTCTGCCTGCTCGGACCGAGCGGGTCCGGCAAGACGACCTTCCTGCGCTGCATCAACCAGTTGGAGACGATCGACGGTGGCCGGATCTGGGTCGACGGTGACCTCGTCGGCTTCCGCGAGGACTCCGGTGGACAACTGCATCACCTCACCGACAAGCAGGTGTCGGCCCAACGCCGGGAGATCGGCATGGTCTTCCAGCGGTTCAACCTCTTCCCTCACAAGACGGCGCTACAGAACATCGCGGAGGCGCCGATGCAGGTCAAGGGCACGCCGAAGAAGAAGGCCCGGGCCCGCGCCGCCCAGCTCCTCGAGCAGGTCGGCCTCGATGACAAATGGGCAGCCTATCCGGGAGCCCTGTCAGGCGGGCAGCAGCAGCGGGTGGCCATCGCCCGGGCGCTTGCCATGGACCCCAAGCTCATGCTCTTCGACGAGCCGACCTCGGCTCTCGACCCGGAGCTCGTCGGCGAGGTGCTCAAGGTCATGCGAGACCTTGCTGACGCCGGGATGACGATGATCGTCGTCACGCACGAGATGGAGTTTGCTCGCGAGGTGGCCGATCACGTGGTCTTCATGGATGAGGGAGTCGTCATCGAGCAGGGAACACCGGCTCAGGTCATCGGCAACCCGCAGCACGAGCGCACGCAGACGTTCCTCAGCCGGATGCACTCGGAGCAGAACAACTGACGGGATGGGTCGGCGGACCACTCTGACCACGCCGAGCGCATCATGGGTCCTCGGCGACCCCCTCCGCCGTCACCTCGTCCGGCTCGATGACCATGGGGTTGAGGACCCGGTGCAGGAAGGACTTGGTCCGCTTGTGCTGAGGATCGCCGATGACGTCGGCGGGCGCGCCCTGCTCGACGATGTAGCCACCGTCCATGAAGGCGACCCGGTCGGCGACCTCCCGGGCGAAGGCCATCTCGTGGGTGACGATCATCATCGTCATCCCTTCTGCCGCGAGAGCCTTCATCACCGCGAGCACCTCGCCGACGAGCTCCGGATCGAGCGCGGACGTCGGCTCGTCGAAGAGCATCAGGTCGGGGTCCATCGACAGCGAGCGGGCGATGGCCACCCGCTGCTGCTGCCCGCCGGAGAGCTGGGACGGGAAGGCGGTGATCTTCTCGATCATGCCGACGCGGGTCAGGTTGCGATGAGCGACCTCCTTCGCCTCTGCCTTGCGGCGTCGCAGGACCTTGGTCTGGGCCACGGTGAGGTTCTGCAGGACGGTCAGGTGCGGGAAGAGGTTGAACGACTGGAAGACCATCCCGATCCGGCGACGGACGCGGTCGATGTCGACGTCCGGATCGGTCATCTCGTCGGCGCCGACGAAGACCTGCCCCGAGGTCGGCTCCTCGAGGAGGTTGACACAGCGCAGCAGGGTCGACTTGCCGGAGCCGGAGGGGCCGATGACGCACACCACCTCGCCGGGATCGATGTCGAGGCTGATGTCCTTGAGGACCTCGTTGTCCCCGAACGACTTCTTGAGGTTGCGGATCGAGATCGCATGCGTGGCCGGAGCGGGCGAGGTCGGCATCGGTCATCGCGCCTTCGCGTAGCGGCGCTCGAGCCGACGCACGAGCAGGGACAGGGGCAAGGTGATCGCGAGGTAGCAGATGGCCCCGACGACGAGCGGGGTCGGGTTGACCGCCCGGTTGAGGAAGTCCTGCGAGAACTTCGTCAGCTCGTACTGGTTGGCCGTGACGCCGACGACATAGACGAGCGAGGAGTCCTTGACGAGGAGGATGAGCTCGTTGGTGAGCGGCGGGATGACGATCCGGAAGGCCTGCGGGATGACGATCGTCCCCATGGTCCGCGAGGAGCTCATGCCGAGCGTCCGGGCGGCCTCGACCTGCCCCTTGGGCACCGCCTGGATACCGGCCCGGAACGTCTCGGCGACGTAGGCGGCCGCGGTGACCCCGAGCCCGACCATGACCATCCCGAACTGCCCTCCGGGGAAGGAGAAGCCCGGGAAGGCGTTCGGGATCCCGTAGGCGACCATGAACAGGACGACCAGGGCAGGGACTCCACGGAAGAACTCGATGTATGCCGTCGACACCGCGCGGTAGACCCGGATCGAGCTGAGCCGCATCATCGCGAGCACCAGGCCGACGACGAACGCGAAGACGAAGGCGAGCGCCGTGTAGATGACGGTGTGCAGCAGCCCGATCGTGATGACTCGAGGGAACATCCGCACGGCGATGTCGACCCGCAGGAAGGCGGCGCTGAACTGGGCCCAGTCCGTCTTCACGGCCAGCAGCACGAGGACGATCAGACCGACGGCGTACTGCGCCCCGCGTCCGGCTCGTGCCCGCTGCCGCCGGGTCAGGCCGCGCCGGTGCGCCGGCTCCACCGTCTGGGTCGTCATGGCTCCTCGATCCTTCTCAGGCCGCCGCGCTGCCGCCGCGATCGATCAGCTCTGGGGCACGTCTCCGATCCACTTCTTGTAGATCGTGTCGTAGGTCCCATCGCTCTTGGCGGTGGCGAGCGTCTCGTCGACGACCTTCTTCAACGCCTCGTTGCCGAGCTTCATACCGAAGCCGTACTGCTCTCCCGTGTCGAACTGGGCCGCGATCTGCGCCTTGTCGGGGTTCTTCTTCACCACCTCGGTCCACACCGGAAGGTCGTTGATGGCGGCGTCGACCTGGCTGGTGAGCAGGGCCTGCGTCTCGGACGCGAGGTCCTGGAACTCGACGACCCGGTAGCCGTTCTCCGACTGGTGCTTCTTGGCGTAGTCGAGGCCGGTCGTCGCGGACTGGGCGCCGAGCTTCTTGTCCTTGAGGTCGGCCAGGCTCCCCACGGTCGAACCACTGCGCACGAGCAGGGCCTGGGTCGCGTCGAAGTACGGGGCGGAGAAGAGGATGGCCTTCTCCCGCTCGGGAGTGATCGTCATGCCGGCCGCCGCGATGTCGCACTTGCCGGTCGACATGTCCTGGCCGGACTTGATGCCCTCGAACGGGGTGTCGACGACGGCCGTCTCGACGCCGAGCTTCTTGCCGATGAGGTCCATCAGGTCGATGTCGAAGCCCACGGTCTGGCCCGAGTCGTCGTTGGCCTCGAACGGCGCGTAGGGCAGGTGCGTGCAGACGGTGAGCTTGCCCGGCTGCACGAGCGTGACGCCGGCGGCGTTCGTCGACTCGACACTCGGCTGATCGCTCGGGCTGCCCGAGTCCGATGAGCCACAGCCGGCCAGCGCCAGGCTGCTCAGGGCGGCGACGGCGATGGCCACGCGGAACGAACGACGAGATTTCACGGCAACTCCTCATTTCGCGGCCACCACCGGACGGTGGCCCTACCGAGGCGATCTTTGCATCCACGCCCGGCAAATACACGTCCTGCCCGCCCGTGGCGCGCCGTTTCATCCGCGAACCGAGATCGTGGCCGGGCGTCACCCAGGGCGGGAACCACGGACGGCTGGCGCGACACACCGAGTAGTCGTCAACTCCTGCCGGTTATAGCCAGTTGGGGTTGACGACTACTCGGTGTGTCGCGTGGCACGGGCGGCCCGGTTGATGGCGCGCACCACGGGCGGCCCGCCATAGACGAAGCCGGTGTAGAGCTGGATGAGCGACGCTCCGGCATCGAGCATCCGCAGCGCATCATCGACCGAGTGGATGCCCCCGACCCCGATGATGGGCAGGTCGGGAGCCTGCCGGTGGACGAAGGCGACGACGTCACGGGCCCGCTGCGTCAGGGGGCGACCGCTGAGGCCGCCCGCCTCACGCGCCCTCGCGGCTTCGCGAAGGGCGATACCGTCACGAGCGGTCGTCGTGTTCGTCGCGATGAGCCCGTCGACGCGGCGATCCGCGCAGACCTGCAGCACCTCACCGATCGCCTCGTCGGCGAGGTCCGGCGCGATCTTGACTAGGAGCGGGACGGGTCCGGCCTCGCGACGCAGCTCCCGGAGGATCTCATCGAGGGCCCCGCGATCCTGCAGGCTGCGCAGGCCCGGTGTGTTTGGCGAGCTGACGTTGATCGCGACGTAGTCGGCGTAGGGCGCCAGGACACGCATCGAGTGCAGGTAGTCGGAGGTGGCGTCCGGCACAGGCGTGGCCTTGGACTTGCCGATGCTGATCCCCAGCGGGACGCCGACCGGACCGAGGTCTCGCAGGCGCGCGGCGAGGGCGTCGGCTCCGGCGTTGTTGAAGCCCATCCGGTTGATGATCGCCTCGCTGCTCGTGAGCCGGAAGAGTCTCGGGCGCGGATTGCCGGGCTGCGCGTGCCGGGTCACGGTGCCGACCTCGACGAAGCCGAAGCCGAGCCCCGGCCACGCACGCAGCGCGACCCCGTCCTTGTCCATCCCGGCCGCGAGGCCGATGACGCTCGGGAACCGGACCCCGAAGACGGTCCGGGGATCGTCCACCCCGTGCCACCTGCGCAGCGCCTCCACGATGGGCGCCATGCTCGAGAGCCGGCGCAGGAGCGTCAGGGTCCGGTGGTGGGCGGCCTCCGCGTCACTGCCGCCAAGACGGAAGAGGGCCGGACGGACCGCCCGCTCGTAGATCACGGCGCCCATCGTCGCACCCTCGCTCCTTCGGTACTCACCACGTCTCCAGCCGGAGCCCCACCACCCCTGTCACCGCGGTGTCCGTCGTGACGAGGACGAGGTTGTCGACGAGGGCCTGGGCCACGAGGAGCCGGTCGAACGGGTCGCGGTGGAGCCACGTGAGCGAGGCCGCGAGGATCGCGTGCTGGGAGGTGACGGGCAGGTCGTCGGCCGCGATGTCGCGAAGCCGCTCGGACCAGGTGTCGACCAGATGGGAGGCCGAGAGCTTGCCGATCCGGGCCTTGGTCGCGACCTCCAGCGCCGACGCGGCGGAGACGTAGAGCCGGTTGCCGCGATCTGCGAGCACATCGCGGGTCCGACGCGGCACCCGCTCGGGGTCACCGAGTAGCCACAGCAGCACGTGCGTATCGAGGAGGAAGCGGCCGCCGGTCACTCCCACGCCGCGAGCTCCGCGTCCGGCAGCGGCTCGAAGAACGCGTCGTCGACGACGAGCTCGACCGTGCCCCAGACTCGATCGGGCGGCCGGAGCCACGGGGTCAGGCGTGCGATCGGACGGCCCGACCGGGCAATGACCACGTCCTGCCCAGCCTCCACCGCAGCCAAGAGCTCGGACAGGCGAGTCTTGGCCTCCTGGACATTGACGATCAGGCTCTCTGCTCAACCCATCTGACCAGACCAACCTGACCAGACCACCCTGACCAGCCGGCCGAGGCCCGGCGGCATACCTCGTCGTCGTTCGCCTTGCATACTACGTGCCGTAGTATGCGCGACGCTCGTCGTTGCGAGTCGTTCCGGGAGAGCTCAGTGGCGATGGCAGGACCATCGTCATGGCCAGTCACCGGTCGGAGGTGCTCGAGCTCTTCGATCGAGTGCTCCCGCCCGCCCAGCGATACCGGTAGATTGGAATCACCATGCCACCGACCCTCCGCAACCGTCTCGGCGACCTCGAGCGCGCCGTCCTAGAGTGCCTCTGGGCGTCGGCCGAGACCCACCCGGACGGGCTGACGGTCCGGCAGGTTCATGACACCGTCGGCGTCGAGCGCGGGATCGCCTATACGACGGTGATGACCGTGCTCGACCGGATGGCCAAGAAGGATCTCGTCAGGCGCGAGCGCGAGGGCCGGGCATGGCGCTACCGCCCTGCTGCGAGCCGCGAGGCGCTGACCTCCGAGGCGCTGCACCAGACCCTCGGCGAGCTCTCCGGTGGGAACCGCCGCTCGGCCCTGCTCCATTTCCTCGAGGAGTCCACACCGGAGGACCTCGACGCGCTCAAGGCGGCGTTGGCCCAGCTCGAGGCCGCCCACCCCACCGAGGCGTCACGGCCACCGGGGCGTACGCCCCGCACCTGACCGACGTGTACATCGCGCCCTTGATCGTCCTCGCCGTCCTGCTCGCGTGGCCCGCACCGCGACTCATGGCCGAGTTCACCGCCTTCCGACGCGCCCCGAGGGCCGCCCTCACCGTCTGGCAGGCGACCGCGGTCACCGCACTCCTCGCCGCACTCGCCAGCGCACCGGCCGCCGTGATCCACGTCCGCCGCGAGAGCGGGATCATCGAGCACGCAGGCGCCTTCGACGACGGGGGCCTCGTCATCGTCCTCGCGTTCCTCGTCAGCGGCGTCATCCTTGCCCGCCTGCTCAGCTGCGCGCACCGCGTCGGGCGCAATATTCGCGCCGTCCGTCGCAGGCATCGCGAGCTCGTCGACATCCTCGCGCTGGATGCGCTTCCCGGCGGCGACCGGCAGGTGCGCCTGCTCGCGCACGCGACCCCGACGGCATACTGTCTGCCCGGGATGAAGCGGCGCGTCGTGCTCACCCAGGGCACCATCGATCGGCTGTCGGAGCCGGAACTCGACGCCGTCCTCACCCATGAACGAGCCCATCTCATCGCCCGTCACGACCTGCTCCTCGAGTTCTTCACCGTCGTCCACGAGGCGGTCCCCGCCGTCGTCCGATCCGATGCGTCGCTGCGGGAGGTCCGGTTGCTCATCGAGGTCCTCGCCGACCGAGCCGCCGTGCGCCGGGCGGGCGCCGTGACGACGGCACAAGCCATCGTCCAGATGGCCGGCAGCCCGACCCCCGCGGGCTCCATGGCGATCCGAGAGGAGGGCTCGATCGCCGCGGTCCGGATCGGTCTCCTCGAGCGCCACCCCATAGCCGGTGTCGACCCGCGGATCGCGTCCATCGCCATGTATGCCTTCGCGGCCACGCTCGTCCTCGCACCGGTCCTGCTTCTCGTCGCCGCCTTCGCCTGAGAAGCGTCTCCCGTATGCCGCCGGGCGCCGCTATCGCGCCGGGCGGCATGCGTACGAAACCGCGTACGGAGCCGGGCACGGCGGCATGCGTACGAAACCGGGCACGGCGGCATGCGCACGGAGCCGGGCACGGCGGCATACGCCGTCACTAGGATGGCGGGCATGCGCGTACTCGTCAGCGGCGGAGCGGGCTTCATCGGCTCGCACACCGTGGTCCAGCTCGTCGCCGCCGGGCACGACGTCGTCATCGTCGATCACTTCGGCAACAGCAAGCCCAGCGTCGTCGGCCGACTCGAGGCGCTGACCGGGACTCACCTGCCGGTGCACGCGTTCGACCTGCGCGACCCCGACAAGACCGAGCATCTCTTCACCAACGAACGGATCGACGCGGTCATTCACTTCGCCGGCCTCAAGGCGGTCGGCGAGAGCGTCGCAAAGCCGCTCGAGTACTACGAGAACAACCTCAACTCGACCTTCTCGCTCGTGCGCGCCATGAACCGTCATGCCGTCCGCAAGCTCGTCTTCTCGAGTTCGGCGACCGTCTACGGGCACCACGCGCCGCCGCTCGTGGAGGACATGCCGACCTCGGCGACCAACCCGTACGGCTGGTCCAAGGTCATGATCGAGCAGGTCCTGCGTGACGTGGCCGCGTCCGACCCGTCCTGGCGGATCGCGCTGCTGCGCTACTTCAACCCCGTCGGGGCGCACGCATCCGGCACGATCGGCGAGGACCCGCAGGGCATCCCGACCAACCTCATGCCCTTCATCGCCCAGGTCGCCGTCGGCCGGCGAGAGCGGTTGCAGGTTTTCGGTGACGACTATCCGACCCCGGACGGAACGCCGCTGCGCGACTACATCCACGTCGAGGACCTGGTAGCCGGCCACCTCGCGGCACTGACCGCGTTGGCCGAGTCCGACGAGCCACTGTCGGTGTGGAACCTCGGCACGGGTCATGGCTCGAGCGTCCTCGAGGTCCTGCACGCCTTCGAGCGGGCGGTCGGACACGAGCTGCCCTACGAGATCGTCGGCCGGCGCGCGGGCGATGGGCCCGAGTCGTATGCCAACCCGGACAAGGCCCACCGTGAGCTCGGGTGGCAGGCCACGAGGTCACTCGATGACATGTGCGTGGATCAGTGGCGCTGGCAGAGCGCCAACCCCGAGGGCTACCCGGACGCCTGAGCCTGCGTGAATCTCGATGGCGGGGACGATCACCGCGGTCGTCAGGGCTGCGGGTTCCGGGCGTCGTAGTCGCGGAAGGAGGGCGTCCTCGCCACGGCGAGGATGACGAGCACGACGACCAGCACCGCGCCGATCACCGTCGGCATCCACGTCACCGTGAGCGCAGCGAGCGTCCCGGCAAACATCTGGCCGAGGCGCGGCCCACCAGTCACGACCACGGTGAACACGCCCTGGATGCGACCCCGGATCGCGTCCGGAACGGCCGCCTGCAGGATCGTCATCCGGAAGATCGCGGACACGTTGTCGGCCGCGCCGGACAGCACGAGGAACCCGCACGAGGCCAACAAGCCGGGCCACAGGACGTCGGCGAAGTCGGTGGAGTGGGAGGCGTGGCCACCCAGCACGACGAAGGCAAGCACGAGGCCGAGGCCGAGCATGGAAAGCCCATAGGAGACGATTGCGCTCCGGATGACGCGGCCCTGCCACCGTAGCTGCGTGATTCGTCCCGACACCAGACTCGAGAGGATCGTCCCGACGGCATACGACGCGGTGAGGATCCCCACCGTCACCGCGCCGCCGCCGAGGATGGTCGCCCCGATGGCCGGAAAGAGGACGATCGGCTGACCGAAGGTCATGGCGATGATGTCGACGATGAAGCTCATCCGGATGTTCGGCGAGCGGCGCAGGTAGGCCAGGCCGTCCCGGACAGACTGCAGACCGTGTGGCGTCGTGCCGGCCTCCGGACGGATCCGCGGCAGGGTCCACAGCCCGAAGAAGCCCGCAACGAAGAGGAGCACGTCGGCGGTGTAGGTCCACGGGTACCCGACACGGGCCACGAGCAGGCCCGCGACTGCCGGACCCACCGTGACCATCAACCCCGTCGAGATGCCATTGAGCGCAGCCGCCTGCGGGAGGAGCGTGACCGGGACCAGCCGCGGGATGATGGCCTGCCGGGTCGCAGACGCGATAGTCGCCGCGACGGCGTTGACCGTCGTGATGACGTAGAAGGGCCAGACCCAGGCGAGGCCCGCCCAGGCCACGCCCGCGAGCGCCACCGTCGATGCCCAGGCGACGAGGGACGCGACGATCGCCACCGTGCGCCGGTCGATGTGATCGGCGATCGCCCCGCCGTAGAGGCCTGCCGCGATCATCGGCAGCAGGCCGAACCATGCGACCAGGGAGACCATGAAGGTCGACCCGGTCAGGTCGTAGATGTGCAACGCGACTGCGGTGGTGGTCATGATGGCGCCGATGCCGGCCAGCGTGTTGCCGACCCAGAGCCTGGCGAAGGGTGGGCTCGCCTGCATGGGCGTCAGGTCGACAAGGAACGACCTTCGGGCAGGCCCTGCTGATTCGCTGGACCCGCCTGAGTCGCTCGGCTCGCTCGGGCCGGCGCCAGGGTCACGCACGGTCGCAAACCTACGCTGCCGCATCATCACGTTGGCGCTCCGGATCACCCGTGAGTCGCTGCCGGTTGACGCTGCTCAGGCCACCGCGGTCGGCTCCGTCGCCGGTTTCGCCGGTTTCGCCGTCGCGAGGTCGCGCAGCCGGTGGCCGTCGCGGACCCAGCGCCAGGTCCCGTCGGCCTCGAGCCGCGCAACCTGGGTCAGCACCGCTCCCGAGTCGGTGATCGACGTCGTGCACGCGAGTCCGCCTGCGATGATCGGCGTCGTGACCGAGGCGACCGACAGGTCGATGCCAGCGGCGAGCGCGGCGCGGAAGGCGACCTGGATCGCCACTGTCCCGGCCGCCTCACGGCCCTCGCCGAGTGCGACCACGGCGTCTGGCGCGTAGAGCGCCACCAGGCCGTCGATGTCCCCTACCGCGAGGCGGTCGGCGAACTGTCGGACCAGGTGCTCGGGTGTCGGTGCACCAGGTAGGGATGCGGTCTCGATCACGGTCATGGGCACACCGTTCCAGCCACCACTGACAGTGCACGGCTTCGGCACCGTGTCGACCGCACCGTGTCGACCGCACCACGTCGACCGCACCACCTCCTCGACCGCAACGTGGTGTTGAATGGGGCGCATGCCCGCCCGCCCCCTCCACGTCTCCTTTGTGTGTAGTGGCAACATCTGCCGGTCGCCGATGGGCCAGGTCATTCTCAGCCAACTCGTCGCAGATGCCGGTCTCGGCGCCAAGGTCCGGGTCAGTTCGAGCGGAACCGGCGACTGGCATGTGGGCAATCCGGCCGACCCACGCACGATCGAGGTGCTGGCCGAGCACGGCTACGACGGATCGCACCACCGAGCGCGGGAGTTCGACCCCAGCGAGTTCGAGGACCTCGACCTCGTCCTCGCGGCCGACGAGGGCCACGTGCGCCAGTTGACCCGGTGGGCTCGCGGACCCGAGGACCGGGCAAAGATCCGGCTCATGCGCGAATTCGATCCGGAGGCGGTCGCTGCCGGGACGCTTGAGACCGACGATCCTTACCTCGTCGGTGCGAGGGAGAACTTCCTCCGCTGCTTCGACGAGGTCGAGGCCGCCTGCCTCGGCGTATTCGAGCATCTGCGGAGCCGCGTCACCTGAAGCGGTCGGGCCCGACCCTCATGCTCACCTCCCCGATTGCCGTCAGAAGGGTGGCGGGTCCTCGTCGCGGGCTGGGGCTGCGGCGTCGGTCGGGCTG
>JAKDLQ010000278.1 GCA_030452775.1 Micrococcales bacterium
GGCGGCATACTGCCTGTGGACGGCGGGGCCACTCGAGTGGGAGGTGGAACGTGGTTGGGTCAGGCGTCGCCGATGGTGAGGGCTTCGGCCTCGCGCTCGGAGCCCGCGCGCTCGGCGCCGTGATCGGGCGCGGCGTCGAGTCCGGCGATGAGCGCTCTGGCCGTGAGCAGGACGAGGACGGCGAGCACGACGGCGCCCGAGCCGACCCAGAACGGCGCGTGGATCGACCGCTCGCCGAGCGTGCCAGCGAGCCAGGGCGCGATCGCGCCACCGCTGAAACGGACGAAACTGTAGGCCGCCGATGCGACGCCGCGCTCGACGGGGGAGATCTTCATGACGGTCTCGGTGATGAGGGTGTTGTTCACGCCGAGGAAGGCGCCGGAGACGATCACGCCGACGATGAGGACCGGCTTGTGCTCGGTGCCGAGCGCCATGGCCGCGAGGATGACCGCGAAGCCGAGCAGCGCGCCGACAACACCGGGCAGGGTGCCGAAGCGACGCTGGAGCCGTGGCGCGAGGAACACCGACGCGATCGCGAGCAGCAGGCCCCAACCGAAGAAGATCAGCCCGATCTGCTGGGCGCCGAGGTCGAGGGGGAAGGGGGTGAAGGCCAGCAGCGTGAAGAAGCCGAAGTTGTAGAGCAGTGCCGTGACGCCGACCGTGAGCAGCCCGCGGTGACTGAGTGCGCGCAGCGGCGCCATGATGGAGGAGGGGTGGCCGGAGGGAGGCGTCGCCGGCAGGGTTACCGCCGTCGCAGTGAAGGCGATGGCCATGAGCACGGCGACGCCGAAGAAGGGCCACCGCCACGAGATGCTGCCGAGCCATCCGCCGAGGAGGGGCCCGGTGGCGATGCCGACGCCGAGCGCGGCCTCGTAGAGGATGATCGCCTGGGCGACCGACCCGGCTGCAGCGTTCACGATGGTGGCGAGGGCGGTCGCGATGAAGAGCGCGTTGCCGAGCCCCCAGAGTGCCCGGAAGGCGACGATCGCGCCGACACTGTCCTGGCTGCCGGCGAGGGCGGCACCGACGATGATGAGGACGAGACCAAGGAGCAGGGTCCGCTTGGCGCCCACGCGGCTACTGACCCAGCCGGTGCCGAGCATCGCGATACCCATGACGGCCATGTAACTGGTGAAGAGGAGCGAGACCTGTGAGGGGCTCGCGCCGAGCTCGTCGGCGATCGGCTTCAGGATGGGATCGACGAGGCCGATCCCCATGAAGGAGATCACGCAGGCGAAGGCGACTGACCAGACGGTCTTGGGTTGACGCCACATCAGCGTTATCACCCGTCCTCTCGGGAGAGAGGCATCGGGGTGGTCGTGGCGGTTGCGGCCAGCAGCTCGTCCATGACCTCGATGGCGATGCGGACCCGCTCCATCGCGGGGTCGTCGAGCTGCTCGAGGGCGTGGGCGAGCACGGAGACTCGCGCCGCCCGGAGCCGCTCGAGGGCGGCGAGGCCGGTGGTGGTCAGCGAGACGAGGCTGGCACGGGCATCGGCGGGGTCGGACCGGCGATCGACCAGGCCGGAGGCCTCGAGCCTATGGACCTGGCTGGTGATGGTGGGCTGGCTGCTGTGGTCGGCTGCCGCGAGCGTGCTGATGCGGCATGGGGCGAGCTCTTCGAGTAACGCCAGCAGACGCGCCTGGGCGAAGGGCACCTCGAAGGATGCGTTGCGGCTGGCCCATCTCGACAGCCGGGCAGCCGAGCGGAGCAGGTCATTCCCCAGGCTGGTCGATGCGGACATAGCGCTAGTATACATAGGGAGGCTATGCATATCTCGCTGGCCTACTGCCCTCAGAGATGCCGTATGCCGCCGAGCCCGTCCCAGCCTCACCCCAGAGCGTCGCTTGGGCGGGGCCGTCGTCGCATCCGGTCGCAGCGACTACCCCAACCAGATCAACAATGTGCTCGCGTTCCCGGGTGTCTTCCGGGGCCTGCTCGATGCTCGCTCCTCCGACGTGACGACCGAGATGCTCATCAGCGCCGCCGATGCCATCGCCTCGGTCGTGGGGGACGAGCAGCTCAATCCGAGCTACATCATCCCGAGCGTCTTCCACCCCGAGATGAGCGAAACCGTCGCCAAGGCCATCGTCTCCAGCGTGCCCAAGCTGGCGCCTTCGACCGTCCCGCCCAGCGCCGGGCCGTGGCCGGCGGGGCCACTCGAGTGGGAGGTGGGGGGTCGGGAGCCGGCCAGGCGGCATACTGCCTGTGGATGACGGGGCCACTCGAATGGGTACGCTCCACGCGTCGGAGCCTGCCCAGTGGCCTCGGCCCGTTGGATCCCGGGTCAGTGGCCTCGGTCACCGGCTCCCGGTCGGTGGTTCGCGATGAGCGGTCCGGGGGAGGGCCAGCGCGCGGTCGACAGGCCGGCGTCCTTGGCCCGATCAAGGGCTTCGCGGATGACCACCTCGGCCTCGGATCGGCCGCCCCACTCGGACCCGTCGACATGCTTGTCAGGCTCGAGGTCCTTGTAGTGCTCGAAGAAGTGCTGGATCTCAGCGAGGGTGTGCGGGTACACGTCGCCGATGTCCTGCAGGTGCGCGGTGCGCGGGTCCACCGGGACGCAGAGAACCTTGTCGTCGCCACCGGCCTCGTCGGTCATGTGGAAGATCCCGATCGGTCGCGACGCGACGAGCACGCCGGGGAAGATCGGCTCCGGGAGCAGGACGAGTGCATCGAGCGGGTCCCCGTCCTCACCGAGGCTGTGCTCGATGTAGCCGTAGTCGG
>JAKDLQ010000279.1 GCA_030452775.1 Micrococcales bacterium
ACGTCGTGGCCCGCGCGGTCGCGGACGCCCTGACGTCGGCGATCTCCAACAGGGGCACCGTCACGACCGCTGAACGCCGCGCCGACGACATCGTCACGAAGGCTCGCGCCGCCATGGGGGACCTGCTCGCGCTCGATCCGCGCGGCGTGGTGTTCGGCCGGTCGGCGACCGAGCTGACCTTCGCCCTGGCCCGGACGCTCGCGGCGAAGTGGACGCCGGGTGACGAGGTGGTCGTCACCCGGCTCGACCACGACGCCAACATCAGGCCTTGGGTCCACGCCGCCGAGGCTTCCGGTGCCGGCGTCCGCTTCGCCGATTTCGACCCCGCGACGGGTGAACTCAGGCCCGACGATGTCGCGGCGGTCGTGTCGGAGCGGACGCGGGTCGTCGCGGTGACCGGAGCGTCCAACCTCATCGGCACGCGGCCCGACCTGCCCGCCCTCGCCGAGATCGCCCATGGCGTCGGCGCCCTCCTGCACGTGGACGGGGTGCATGCGAGCGCGCACGTCCTGACCGACGTGGGCAGGAGCGGTGCCGACACCTGGGTCTGTTCGCCGTACAAGTTCCTCGGCCCCCATCATGGGGTCCTGGCCGCTCGACCGGAGACCCTCGAGCCGCTGCGACCCGCCAAGCTGCTGCCGTCGTCGGACGAGATTCCGGAGCGCTTCGAGCTCGGCACGCTTCCCTACGAGCTGCTCGCCGGGACGACCGCGGCGGTGGACTTCCTCGCCGACCTCGACCCGGGAGACAGCCGGGCCCGGCGGGACCGGCTCGCCGCGTCCTTCGCCTCCCTCGAGGCGCATGAGGACGCCCTCGTCGCCCACGTGGAGGGGCAGCTTCGCGCGCTCCCGGGCGTCACCGTCCACAGCAACGCGGCGCGTCGCACGCCCACAGTGCTGTTCACGGCGGGCGGCCACGACCCACAGGAGATCACGACGGCGCTCGCCGACCGTGCGATCAACGCGCCCGCCGGCCACTTCTACGCGTGGGAGTGCAGCCGGCACCTCGGTCTGGGTGCGGCCGGTGGCGTGCGGATCGGGCTGGCACCCTACACGTGCGAGGAGGACATCGACCGGCTCATCGACGGCCTACGCGAGATCCTCGGCAGCCGATCCGCCTGACTCGATGGACATCTGGGAGGTGCTGCACGAGCGCGTGACTCCGACCGCCGGCCACGGCTGGCCGGAGGCGCCGGCGCTGGCGACCACCGTCGCCGTGGCGCTGGTAGCCGTGGCCGTGCCAACCGTGTGGCGGGTCGTGCGTCTCGCGGTGACCCTCGTGCACGAGCTCGGGCACGCGCTCGTCGGGATCGCCGTCGGGCGCCGCTTCACCGGCTTCGTCCTGCGCGGGGACATGTCCGGTCACGCCGTGACGGTGGGCCGGCCGCGTGGGCCCGGACGCGCCCTGTCGACCTGGTCCGGATACCCGGCGCCCGCGATCGCCGGGGCCGGCATGGTGTGGCTCGCCGCCCGGGGATGGTCGGCGCCCCTGGTGACCGCAGCGCTCGCCGTGCTGCTCGTCGCGCTGCTCCGGGTGCGGTCGCTGCTCACCGCGGCGGTGACGGTTGCGGCGCTCGGCGCGAGCGCCGCCCTCTGGTGGTGGCGCGACGACGCCGTGCAGGCGCAGGTGCTCATCGGGCTGGGAATCGTGCTGGTCGTCGGCGCCTGGCGTCACCTGGCCGCGGTGGTCACGGCGGGTGGGCGCGGGAACGACCCCGCCGTGCTCGCCGACCTGACCCACGTCCCCGCGGCGGTGTGGAACGTGACGTTCGCGCTCGTGTGCGCGGCGGCCTCCTGGGTCGTGGTCGCTCACCTCGTCGACGGGCCACGCTGAGGTGGGGCCGGCCGTTGACACGTGACCATATGGTCACCTATTGTTGTGGCGTGGACGACGACCTGGTGTTCAAGGCGATGGCGGACCCGATCCGCCGGTTGCTCATGGATGCCCTCTTCGAGCGCGACGGCCGCACGCTCGGGGAGCTGGAGGCAGTCGTCAACGAGCGGACGCAGATGACCCGTTTCGGAGTGGCGAAGCACCTCGGGATCCTCGAGCGGGCGAACCTCGTGACCACTCGCAGGCACGGCCGAGAGAAGCTGCACCACCTCAACGCCGTGCCTATCCAGCAGATCCACGCGCGCTGGATCGGCAAGTACACCGAGCGGGCCGGCATCGCTGCGGTCCTGCTCGACCTCAAGAGACACGTCGAGAACGACGACCCTACGGAAGGACCCTCATGAACGACAGCACCGTGCACGTCTACAGCATCTACATCAACTCACCGGCCCAGAAGGTGTGGGACGCGATCACCCGGTCGGAGTACACCACGAAGTGGGGGTACGGCGGTGATGTCGACTACGACCTCACCCCCGGAGGCGCCTACACCAACTACACGACCGACGAGATGAAGCAGATGGGCATGGGCGACGTCGCGGTCAGCGGCGAGGTCATCGAGGTCGATGAACCGACGAGGCTCGTCCTCGACTGGAGGCCCAGCTGGCATCCGGATCTCGAGCCGACGCGCCTCACCTGGGAGCTCACCGAATACCCGAGCGGGCTGACCCAGGTCGTCCTCACGCACGACGTGTCGAAGGCACCCGAGATCGGCGCGGAGATCGCGGGTGGGGGTGACCCTGGCTCTGGCGGCGGCGGATGGCCGTGGTCGCTCTCGGGCCTCAA
>JAKDLQ010000025.1 GCA_030452775.1 Micrococcales bacterium
CGGCTCGTTGATCCAGATCTCCTCGACCGTCGGATCATCGAAGTACTGCTGCAGGGGGCCGTACCCGGCCACCACGGACAAGATCGAGCTGACCGCATTGCCGGGATCGCCCAGCGCCGGGAGCCCGCCATGAAGGGAGCGTTCGTCGTAATCGCGCACCGCGTCCTGGATGAGCCGGCGAACCTCGACGCGATCGCGTGACGGGTCGAGGCCGGAGCGGCGGATCAGCTCCCGGACCTCGCCCTCGACCTGGCGCACGCCAGCGTGTGTCGTCACTCGTCTCCTTGTCGGTCGGCTCTCGGTCGCCCTGGCCCCGGAGCATCCTGCCCTGAGCAGCGCCCTTCCGTCACATCGAGGCTAGCGCGAATAGTGTCTAATTCGATCAAACAGAATCGAACTGTGGATAACTCACGATGATCAGGCCGACGTGATCCCCCAGTACCCGATCGATGATCACCGGGCCCGCAAAAGGGCCAAGAACATGGCATCGGTGCCGTGCACGTGCGGCCACAGCTGAACGAACGGCCCCGGACCGAGCGAGTCGACAGGCTCGCCCCGAGCATCGACGAACAGCGGCCGTGCGTCGAGGAGCTCGACGTCGTCGCGCTTCCTCATGACGTCCTCGACGACGAAGCGGGTCTCGTTGAGATGTGGGCTGCACGTGGCGTAGGCGATCAGCCCGCCGCGCGCCGTCGCCGTGATGCCCGATCCGAGCAACTCCCGTTGCAGGCTCGCCAGCGCAGGCACGTCGCCTGGGCTGCGCCGCCAGCGGGCCTCGGGGCGACGTCGCAGCGCACCAAGGCCGGTGCAGGGGGCATCGATAAGGACGCGGCTGTAGGCACCGGGATCGGCATCCCCAATGTCGCGAGCATCGCCGGTCCGCACCTCGACCAGCGAGGTTACCTCATCCGCGAGGTCTCCGACCGCTCTGAGGGTCTGGCGGACGAGATCCGCTCGATGCGTCGAGATGTCGTTGGCGACGAACGGGATCCGTCGCCCCACGGCGATGGCCGCGAGCAGCGCGGCCTTCCCGCCGGGGCCCGCGCAGAGGTCGAGCCAGCGCTCCCGTTCCTGCGCCGCGCCTTCGACGACCGCGTCGGCGAGGGCGAGCGCGACCAATTGCGACCCTTCGTCCTGCACGGCGGCGCGGCCCTCACGAATGGCATCGATCGCGCCGGGGTCTCCCTCATCGAGGATGGCGCCGACACGGCTCGTCGTCGACGCCTGGGCTCCCGCCTGGATCAGCTCCTCGACGCTGCAGAGTCCGGGCCGGGCGACGAGCGAGACCTTCGCCGGGGTGTTGTCCGCCTCGAGGAGCGCTTCGAGCTGCGCGTCGACGTCCTGGGCGGTGGCTGCGCCGTGCCCGATGAGGGCCGCGCGCAGCGCCTTCGTGATCCAGAGCGGGTGCGACGTGCGCACAGCCATCGCTTCGATCGGGTCTGCCGCGGTCGCGGTGACGATCTCGATCCACTCATCGGGCTGCCGCTCGCTGATCCGCCGCATGATGGCGTTGACGAAGCCGGCAGCCCCGGCCCCGTTGACCTGGCGGGCGAGAGCCACCGTCTCATCCACTGCCGCGTGTGTGGGCACTCTCATGCCGAGCAACTGGTGCGCTCCGAGCCGGATCGTGTCGAGCACACGGGAGTCGATAGCAGCGACCGGACGGTCCGCCGCCACGGCAGTGATGGCGTCATAGAGCCCCGACATCCGGGTGGCGCCGTAGACGAGCTCGGTCGCGAAGGCGGCATCCCGGCCACGGATCCGCTTCTCCCGCAGAAGTCGCGGCAGGGCGAGATTGCCGTAGGCGCCGTCGCTGATCTCGCGCATGCCCGTGTAGGCGGTGAGCCGAGCGGGGTCCGTGCGGCGAGCCCGTTCCGCCGGTCGCTGGGTCGAGCGATGGTGAGCGGAGCGTCGCCGGGCCCCGGGACGCTGATGTCCGTCGCGGCCGCGGCTACCTGCGTTGTCACTCATCGCCCACCCGCTCCCCGGACTCGGTCCGCATCCCGCGGGCCCAGTCCGGCGCCGGCATCGGCTTCTTGCCCGACCCTTGGACCGCGCTCAGCTGGACCGGCAGCGTGCCGGTGCCGACGAAGACGTCGCGCTTGGTCACGAGCAGCGTCCCGGCCGATGGACGGCCGTGCTCGGGGACGCGGTCCGAGCCGGACGGCACGAGGGGCGCGATCTTGAGCCGCGCGCCGCGAAAGGTCGTCCACGCCCCCGGTGCGGGCGTGCAGCCGCGCACCAGGCGATCGATCGCCATCGCGGGTCTCGTCCAGTCGATGCGAGCGTCCTCGACCTCGATCCTCGGCGCCAGCGACACCCCGTCTGCCGGCTGCGGCTTGGCGATGAGTTCGCCGCTCTCGATACCGTCCAGGGTGGCGACGAGCAGTCCGGCACCGGCCTGGGCAAGGCGATCCAACAACTCCCCGGCAGTGTCACTCGGCCGGATCGTCTCGGTCATCACGCCGTAGACAGGACCGGTGTCGAGGCGACGTTCGAGCCGGAAGGTCGTGGCGCCGGTCACCTCGTCGCCGGCCATGATCGCGTGCTGCACCGGCGCTGCGCCTCGCCAGGCCGGCAGCAGCGAGAAGTGCAGGTTGACCCATCCGTGCCTGGGGATGGTCAAGGCCTCGGGGCTCACGAGATTGCCGTAGGCGACGACGGGGCACGCGTCGGGCGCCAGTTCCTCCAGTGCCGCGAGGATATCGGGCTCGTGCATCGAGGAGGGCGTCAGGATGGGCACGCCGAACTCCTGGGCGCGCACGGCGACCGGCGAGGGCTCGAGACGCCGCCCCCGGCCGGCGGGCGCCGCGGGCCGGGTGATCACGCCGACGAGCTCATGACCCGAGGAGGCGATCGCGTCGAGGCTGGGCAGGGCCACGGCGGGGGTGCCGGCGAAGACGACGCGCACGTCAACGCCCCCGACCCGGGGTCGGGTCACCGAAGAGGTGGATAGCCTTCATCGACAGGAGGTCGGTCCTTGAGGTGTACGTCGGGGCGGGTCGTGCGGTGGCCAGTCTAGGTCGTGCAAAGCAGCGCCGGCTCCGGCCGCCACGGTTGCAAGGATTCGCACGCCGGGCACCCCGGGCGAGGGCTCCGGCCAGCCGCGGGTGGCGTCCCCCTCCGGATTCGAGTGGCCCCCTCCTCCACAGGGGCATGTGGACGACGGGGCCACTCGAGTGCGGGGTGCCACTCGAGTGCGGGGGGCTGGTCAGTCGGGCATCGGGGCGACCTCGAACGTGAACCCCTGGGCACGGAGCCGCTCGACCAGGACGTCGCCCATCGCGGTGGCCGGAGTCAGCACGCCGGATCGGCCGGGCAGTCGGTCCCCGTCGAGAGCCAGGCACAGGGCGCTCTGGCCCAGCATGATGGCCGTGCCGCTGTATCCGGGGTCGTAGTCGGCGCCGACTGTCGTGCGGTACCTCGCGCCGGTCGTCGTCGTCGTGCGGATCTCGAAGTGGAAGCGGCCGGCCGCGCGGCTTGCGGGGCTCGGGCCCTCGCCCGGCTTCATGAGGAATCGGTCGAGCACCGCGCGGGTCGGACCGAAGGAGAGTCCGGCTACGGCCCCCGTCGTTGCGATCGTCGTGGCTGCGGCGAGGAGCGGCGAGATCGGGCTCGAGCCGAAGTCGGTCACCTCGCGGTAGCGAAAGTCCCGGCCGTAGGACCAGTCGGTCAGCGTGTTGGACAACCGCACGATCCGGGTGTTGAACGAGGCCATGAGGAAGGGCCCGGTCCACCGCCTCGTCTCGGCATCGCGCTCGATCGGCAGGATCGTGCGAAGTGCCCCGCGCAGACCACCGGGCCGTCGCCGTCCGGATGGTGGCTCCTCCCCGCGCCGGGGGCTCAGGCCATAGGGATCACGGATGACCCGGCGCGCGCTGGCATCGGAGCGTGCGGCGATGGCCTGCTGGCGACCGGAGTCGATGGTCCCGCCCGAGATACCGCCCTTTGCCGATTTCACCGCGAGCAGGGTCTCTCCGAGCGTTCCAGCGCCGTCGGCTGCGGCACGCTCGGCGGTCACGAGCACGCCGAGGTCCGAGGGGATGGAGTCGAAGCCGCAGGCGTGGACGATCTTGGCACCGGTCACGGCGGCGCGCTCGGCGACCTGCTCCTGGGACCAGCGGACGAACAGCACCTCACCGGTCAGGTCCGCGTAGTGGGTGCCCGCGTCGGCGCAGGCCTGCACGACCTCCTTGCCGTAGACGGCGAAGGGCCCCACCGTCGTGGCCAATACCATGGCCCGACCTGCGAGTGCCCGCACAGCCGGGGCATCGGTGGCGTCCACCGTGACGAGCGCCCAGTCCCGGGCCGTCGGGCCGAGCTCGGCGCGGAGCGCTTCGAGTCGCGGCTGGGAGCGGCCGGCCAGCGCGATACGCAGACCGGGCGTGCCGCCCTTCCCGGCCTGCTCGCCCTTCCCGGCCTGCTCGCCCTTTCCGGCCTGCTCGGCCTTCCCGGCCTGCCCGGCATGCTCGGCGAGGTGGGCGGCGGTGAGCGCCCCGACGAAGCCGGTTGCGCCGAACAGGACGATGTCGAACTCGCGTGCGGTCATCGGCCCACTCTGTCATCCGTCGCCGCGTCATCCGTCGCCGCGTCGTCGGTTGCGGCGTCAAATGTTGCCGCGTCATCGAGCCCTGCGGGCGGGCCGCTCACCAGCTCTCGACGGGATCCACCCGGACCGATACGACCTCGGCCTCCTTGCGGGCCGACCGGATGGCCTTGAGCGCCTGCAGAGCCCTGGTGAGCTCCGCGGTCCCCGCCGCCTCGATCCGCACGAGCGCGTGATGATCTGCCGGGACAGGGTGGCTCGCGGCGCGTCCCCGCACCGGACCCGTCGACGCCTCCGACTCCATCGGCCCGGTCGAGCGCGTCGGTCGAGATGTCGGTCGAGACGAGGTGCGAAGCGGCATCGGCCCCAGCACCTGGGCACCCCCGTGGGACAGATCGAGCCCCGCCAGGGCGTCCTCGACACCCCGGCGCGTGCCGATCAGCTGCGCCATGCGCACCGCGGGCGGGAGCCCGAGCTCGCGGCGCTCGTCCAGCTCCTTGGCGGCGAGCCACTCGGGATCCCAGCGCACCAGCGCTTCGATCGCCGGGAGCGTGACGCCCTCGGGAGCCCCGCAGAGCACGGCGGGGTGCCCGGGCCGGGCCAGCGCCGCTGCGGCGGCCCAGCGGCGCAGCGACTCCAGGGGTGCATCGAGCACGGGCAGGTCAAGGCTCGCCCACGCGTCGAGCAGGAGCACGGCCGAGTAGCCGCCTACGGCAAGCGGCTCGGCGCCGGGGGTCGCAATGACCAGCGCCGGCTCTGCGGGCACGGTGGCCAGCACGACCCCCGATCCGGACGTGTGGACGGGGACACCGGGAAACGCGCGGCCGATCTCCTCGGCGGTGCGGCGAGCGCCGGTCACGGCAGAGCGCAGCCGGCCAGACCCGCAGTGACTGCACTCGAATCCACCAGGAGCCATGGCCAGGCCACACCAGCGGCAGCACGGCTGTGCTCCGGCAGCCGCGGTGGCCATCGGCCCCTGGCATCGGGGGCATCGCACCGGGGCCCGGCACTCCCGGCAGCGAAGGGCCGGCCGATAGCCACGCCGCGGCACCTGCACGAGCACCGGCCCCTCGTGCAGCGCCTCCTTGGCCACCCGCCAGGCCCGGGAGGGGATGTGCGCTCGAGCAGCCGCACCGTCGCGCTCCTCGTCGCTCCCCTCCCCGGCGAGACTGACCCGCGGCGCGGCGGCCCGCACCACCGCGCTCTCGGCCACGACCGGGACACACGTGCCCGACTCCACCTCGACCTGGATCCGCAGGCTCCGGGTGAACCCGCCCGCCACCAGGGCCGCGCCGGACTGGGCGGCCCGGATACCGAGCACGACGCCGGTGTGGTGATACGGGGCCCGGGGCTCCGCCAGCAGATCGTCCCCGTCGTCCCACCAGGCGACCAGCCCGAGATCGCGCACCGGAGCGAACGCCGCCGCGCGCGTCCCGATGACGACCTGCACGTGACCGCGAAGCGCCTTGAGCCAGGCGGTGTAGCGCGCCTGCGGCCCCTGGTCCGCGGTGAGCCGGACGTGTCCGCGTGGGCCGAGCACCTCGCTCATCGCGGCGTCGAGACGATCGAGGTCCCGATGATCGGGCACCACCACGATCGCGCCACGCCCCCCGGCCAGAGCCGTCGCCACCGCCATCGCGAGCGCACGTGGCCAGTCCCGGGCAGGGTCCTGGCCCGGCAGTGCGGTCCAGGCCGCCGCCGGCCCCTCGCCGGCCGCGACTCGACGCAACCACGCCGGCCCCGCCGGGTACGCCGCCCAGGGCCCCACCTCGCCCCTCGGCCCGGAGGCATCCGTCTCCGGACCTATGGGCGGCGACAGCGCCAGCGCGCGCTCGGCGGCGGCATGCCGCTTGGGTATCGCCAGTCGCAGGACGTCACTGAGGGTGCCCGCGTATCGGTCGGCGACGGCGCGGCACAGGGTGAGCAGCTCGGGCGTCAGCACCGGCTCGGGGCTGACGACGCGCCGCAGCGCGGCGAGCCGGCCGGTGTGCTCGGCCTGCGCTCGGCGCTCGACGATGAAGCCCTCGAGATCGCGCCCGGAGAAGCGCACCCGCACGCGCGCACCGGGCACCGCGTCGTCGTCCAGCTCCGGCGGGACCTCGTACTCGAAGATCCGGTCGAGGTGGGCGAGCGGCGTCTGGACGACGACGGCAGCGACCGGCCGCCGCGGCGCCTGGTCCGCGGCCGTGCGCTTCGTCACATCTGCGTCGCCCACACGGCTCGTCACATCTGCGTCGCCCACACGGCGCAATCTAGCGTCGGCCGGTGACAGCCGATCGCAGCGCCTCGACCCGGTCGGTCCGCTCCCACGTGAAGGGGTTCTCCACCCCGTCGGCCTTGGACCGGCCGAAGTGCCCATAGGCGGCGGTCGGCTGGTAGATCGGGCGGAGCAGGTCGAGCGCATCGACGATCGCGGCCGGGCGCAGGTCGAAGACCATGCCGATCGCGTCCTGGATCCGGTCGATCGGAGCGGTCTCGGTGCCGAAGGTCTCGAGATAGAGCCCCACCGGCTGGGCCTTGCCGATCGCGTAGGCGACCTGGACCTCGCAGCGGCGCGCCAGCCCGGCCGCCACGACGTTCTTGGCCACCCAGCGCATCGCATAGGCTCCCGAGCGGTCGACCTTGCTCGGGTCCTTGCCGGAGAAGGCTCCCCCACCGTGGCGCGCCATGCCTCCGTAAGTGTCGACGATGATCTTGCGCCCGGTGAGCCCGGCATCCCCCATCGGGCCGCCGATCTCGAAACGGCCCGTCGGGTTGATGAGGGCCCGGTAGTGCGACACATCGAGGTCCGTGCCACTGTCGCCCAGCTCGGCGAGCACCGGGCCGATGACGTGGCGGCGGATGTCCGGCTCGAGCATCCCCTCGAGCGCCACGTCGGGCGCATGCTGGGTGGACAGGACGACGGTGTCGAGCCCGATTGCCCGGTCGCCCTCGTAGGCGATGGTCACCTGGGTCTTGCCGTCGGGCCGCAGATAGGGCAGCTCGCCGCTCTTGCGGACCTGGGTGAGCCGCTCGGACAACCGGTGCGCCAGGTGGATCGGCAGGGGCATCAGCTCGGCCGTGTCGTCGCAGGCGTATCCGAACATCAGGCCCTGGTCGCCCGCGCCCTGCTTGTCCATCGGGTCGATGCCACCGTCACGGCTCTCCTGGGCGGTGTCGATGCCTTGCGCGATGTCTGGGGACTGCGCGCCGATCGAGATCGACACCCCACAGCTGCGCCCGTCGAAGCCCTTCTCGGAGCCGTCGTAGCCGACCCCGAGGATCGTCTTGCGCACCAGGGCAGGGATCTCGACGTAGCTCGTCGTCGACACCTCGCCGGCGACGTGCACGAGCCCGGTGGTGACCATCGTCTCGACGGCGACCCGGGCCTGTGGGTCCTGGGCGAGCATGGCGTCGAGGATCGAGTCGCTGATCTGGTCACAGATCTTGTCCGGATGTCCCTCGGTGACGGACTCGGACGTGAACAGTCGTGCGGACACGAGCTCTCCCTAACGTGTGCGGGCAGCGGATGAACAGTTCGGCGCGTGAGTCTAGCCGTCAGGGCAGCAGCGGTAGCACGTAATCGAGGACGGCGGCGGCGATGGCGTCCTTCGACGCGGGACCGACGCTCACCACCTCCTCGGTGCCGCGACGGAGAATGTGGACGGTGTTGTCGTCGCGGCCGAAGGCCCTGCCGGCTCCGACCTCGTTGACAACCTGGAGGTCGCTGCCCTTGCGAGCGAACTTCGCCCTGGCATGGTCCATGACCGAGGCGCTCTCATCGCCCGTCTCCGCGGCGAAGCTGACGATGACCGGCCGGGTGCCGCCACGCTCGGCGCGGTCAGCCACGAGCCCTTTGACGATGTCGGGGTTCTCGAGGAGGTCGAGCCGCAGCCTCACTCCCCCAGGCGCCTCGGGGTCCTTCTTGATCTTGGCCGCGGCGGCATGCGCGGGCCGGAAGTCCGCCGGCGCCGCCGCCATGACGATGACGTCCGCGCTCGCGGCGAGCCCGGCGATGGCCTGCTGCAGCTCGAGCGTCGTCTCGACCTCGATGAGCGTGACCCCGTCGGGCGCCGGCAGGCTGACGTTGGCCGACACGAGCGTGACCTCGGCGCCGCGGACGGCAGCCTCCCGGGCGATGGCATAGCCTTGCTTGCCCGAGCTGCGGTTACCGATGTAGCGCACCGGATCGAGCGGCTCGCGGGTGCCGCCGGCCGACACCACGACCGTGGCGCCCTCCAGTGGGCCTGCATCGTCGTATGCCGCTGTGCCGGCCCTCGGGGACGGAGCGGGTGGCGTCCGCTCCACGAGCGCCAGCACAGCGGCATACAGCGCCTCGGGCTCGGGAAGGCGGCCGGCGCCGGTGTCCGGGCCGGTGAGGCGGCCCTCGTCCGGGTCGATGACCTGCGCGCCCCGCGCGCGCAGCGTCGCGACGTTTGCCTGCGTGGCCGGGTGCTCCCACATCTCGGTGTGCATGGCGGGAGCGAAGGCCACCGGGCAGCGCGCGGTGAGCAGCGTGTTCGTCAGCAGGTCGTCGGCGAGCCCGGCCGCAGCCTTGGCCAACAGGTTGGCCGTTGCTGGCGCGACGATGACGACGTCGGCGGACTGGCCGATTCGCACGTGCGGCACCTCGTGGGCGTCGGTCCAGACCTCGGTGTTCACGGGGTTGCCGGACAGGGCGGCCCAGGTCGGGGCCCCGACGAACTCGAGCGCGGCGACGGTCGGCACCACGATGACGTCGTGCCCGGCCTCGGTGAGCAGGCGCAGCAGCGAGCATGCCTTGTAGGCGGCGATCCCCCCGCTCACGCCGAGGATGACCCGCAACGCCGGCACGAGCTGCTCAGGCCTCGGTCGGAGTCGAGGTCAACAGACCCTCGTTGATCTCACGCAGGGCGATCGACAGCGGCTTCTCGTGGACCTCGGTCTCGACGAGCGGGCCGACGTAGTCGAGCAGACCCTCCTGCAGCTGGGAGTAGTACGCGTTGATCTGACGGGCCCGCTTTGCGGCGTAGATGACGAGTGCGTACTTGGAGTCGGCGGCCTTGAGCAGGTCGTCGATCGGAGGGTTGGTGATGCCGATGGGGGCAGCCTTGGTACCGGACACGTTGTGGTCTCATTTCGTTGGTGGCGGGTGGTGGTGCTCGCCGGATGACGGCGCGGCGAAGCGGGAGACTCACCGCGTGGCGCGTCTCGACCTCATCAATGATACGAGTTCTTCGCTGGCCCGGCGAACGTCGTCGTTGACGACGACCTCGTCGAACTCCGTGCGGGAGGCCATTTCGCGTCGGGCGGTCTCGAGCCGGCGCCGGCGGTCGGGCTGGTTCTCGGTGCCACGGCGCACGAGGCGCCGGACCAGCTCGTCCCAGTCGGGTGGCTCGAGGAAGACGAAGAGGGCCTCGGGCATCGCCTCCTTGACCTGGCGGGCGCCCTGCAGGTCGATCTCCAGCAGGGCATCCCGCCCCTCTCGCAGGGCCCGCTCGACCGGGCCCCGGGGCGTTCCGTACTTGGCGACGCCGTGGACGACGGCGTGCTCGAGGAACTCGCCCGCGGCAACGAGGCGGTCGAACTCCTGATCGTCGACGAAGTGGTAGTGCACGCCGTCGACCTCGTCGGGCCTCGGTCGCCGCGTGGTCATCGAGACGGAGAACCACACGCCCGGGAAATGGGTGCGCACGTAGTCGGCGATGGTGCCCTTGCCGACGGCTGTGGGTCCGGCGAGGACCGTGAGCCGTCCTGGCGTGGGGATCTGCGGCGGGTCGGCCCGCCCGCCCGTCATGACCGCTCGAAGCGATGCAGGAGAGCGGCGATCTGGTTGTCTCCGAGGCCGCGCAGCCGCCGGGACTCGGCGATGCCGAGGTCGGCCATGATCGTCCTCGCGCGCACCCGACCCACCCCCGGCATCGACTCGAGCAGCTCGGTGACCTTCATCTTGCCGATGATCGCGTCGGTCTTGCCGTACTCGATGACCTCGGCGAGGCTGCCGCGCGAGTGCTTGAGCCGATTCTTGACCGCGGCCCGCTCGCGACGGGCCGTAGCCGCCTTTGCCAGGGCAGCGGCTCGTTGCTCCGGGGTGAGCGGGGGGAGGGCCACAGCGATGTTCTCCTAGCATGGACGGCCCGGGAAGGACCCGTCATCGATCCGGACATGGCGTTCCTGCCGAACCTAGCCACTCTCGTGACATCGTGGCAACGCGGGGCGGGCGGGCGCCCACGATCACGAGGGCCCCTGGACGATCAGGGAGGCCCCTGGACGCAGGAGCGGAGCGTGGCGATCACCCGCTCGGCCTGCGTGACGAGGCGGCGAGCGTCCGGCCCGTGCGCCAGCACCTCGCGGCTCGAGGACGCCAGCACCTGGCCCATCGCGGGTCCGAAGGTGCGCGCCAAGGCTTGGGCGGTGCCGCCCTGGGCGCCCAGCCCCGGCGCGAGGATCGGCGTGTTGGCGGTGAGCAGGTCGAGCCCGAGATCGGCAACCGCGGTGCCCACCGTCGCTCCCACGACGAGACCGACACTGCCGAGCTCACCGCGCTCGCGGGCCCACGCGTTGTCCGCGGTGGCCTGGCCCACGACGGACGCCGCCACGGTACGCCCGTCGTAGACCGCCTGCTGCACGTCGGCGCCCTCGGGGTTGGAGGTGATCGTGAGGATGAAGACGCCGCGTCCGGTCTCCCCCGCCAGGTCGAGCGCCGGGCGCAGCGACTCGTAGCCGAGGTAGGGGCTCAGCGTGACGGCGTCCGCGGGGGCACTGGCATCGTCGCCGAGGAAGGCTCGGGCGTAGGCGCTCATCGTCGAGCCGATGTCGCCGCGCTTGACGTCGAGGATGCTCAGGGTGCCTGCCTCGCGCAGTCCGGTGATGGCGCGCTCGAGCACCGCGACGCCGCGACTGCCGAAGACCTCGAAGAAGGCGGACTGCGGCTTGACCGCAGCGACCCGGCCACCGAACGCCTCGACGCACGTCAGGGCGAAGCGCTCGAGTCCGCCGAGGTCATAGGTCAGCCCCCAGGACTCGACGAGGGTCGGGTGGGGGTCGATGCCGACACAGAGCGGCCCGTGCCGGTCCATGGCCGCTGCCAGCCGGGCTCCGAAGGTCGAGCCTTCGGGCTGGTCACTCACGGCGCCCCTCCGGCGCACCACCCACGAAGCCCAATGCCCTGGAGTGGTCCTGCAAGGAGGTGACCCGGATCTCCTCGGTGAGGCTGGCCTCGATCCCGAGGACAGCGGCGGCCAAGGTCGCGATCGTCGTCACGATGGGCTTGTCGGCGCTGGTCGTCGCCGCCCGGATCGCGTAGCCGTCGATCCGCGCGTCCTGGCCGGACGGCGTGTTGACGACCATCTGGACGCTCCCGGCGAGGATGAGGTCCACGATCGAGCTCTCCTCGGGCGCGTCGCGCTCGCCGCGCTCGGTGATCTTGCGCACGACGGTGGCTTCCACCCCGTTGCGCTTGAGCACTCCGGCCGTCCCGCTTGTCGCCAGGATCGTGAAGCCGAGGTCGGCGAGCCGCTTCACCGGGAAGAGCATCGCCCGCTTGTCCCGGTTGGCGACGGACACGAAGACCGCCCCCTCCTTCGGCAGCGGGAAGCCACCGGCCTGTTGGGTCTTGGAGAAGGCCGAACCGAAGTCCCTGTCGATGCCCATGACCTCCCCGGTCGAGCGCATCTCGGGGCCGAGGAGCGAGTCGACTGCGACCCCCTCCTTGGTGCGGAAGCGCTTGAAGGGCAGGACCGCCTCCTTGCACGAGACCGGCGAGCCCGGCGGCATCGTCCCGCCGTCTCCCGTCGCGGGCAGCACCCCCTCGCGGCGCAGTTGGGCGATGGTGGCTCCGAGCATCACCCGGGCGGCGGCCTTGGCGATGGGCACGCCGGTCGCCTTGGCGACGAAGGGGACGGTGCGCGATGCCCTCGGATTCGCCTCGATGACGTAGAGGATGTCCTGGGCGAGCGCGAACTGGACGTTCATCAGCCCGCGGACCCCGATCCCCTCGGCCAGTTTGCGCGTCGCGACCCGGACCCGGTCGAGCTCGCCGTCGCCGAGTGTCGCGGGGGGCAGGGTGCAGGCGCTGTCGCCCGAGTGGATGCCCGCCTCCTCCACGTGCTCCATGATCCCACCGACGTAGAGGTCCTCGCCGTCGAAGAGGGCATCGACGTCGAGCTCTATGGCGTCATCGAGGAACCGGTCGATGAGGATCGGGTGCTCCGGCGAGGCCTGGGTCGCGCGTTCGACATAGGTGACGAGGGTGTCGTCGTCGTAGACGATGACCATGCCGCGCCCACCGAGCACGTAGGACGGGCGGACGAGGACGGGGTAGCCGATGTCGCGGGCGATGACGAGAGCCTCGTCCGCGCTGACGGCGATGCCGTGCTTGGGTGCGATGAGGCCGGCCCTGGCCAGCACCTGGCCGAAGGCGCCGCGGTCCTCGGCGAGGTGGATGGCAGCCGGCGATGTGCCGACCAGGGGCACCCCCTCGTCCTCCAGCGCCTGGGCCAGCCCGAGCGGGGTCTGACCCCCGAGCTGCACGATGATTCCGGCGACCGGGCCGGCCTGGGTCTCGGCGTGGATCACCTCGAGGACGTCCTCGAGCGTCAGCGGCTCGAAGTAGAGGCGGCTGCTCGTGTCGTAGTCCGTCGACACCGTCTCGGGATTGCAGTTGATCATCACCGTGTCGAAGCCCTGCTCCCGCAGGGAGAGCGACGCGTGCACGCAGGAGTAGTCGAACTCGACGCCCTGCCCGATGCGGTTGGGCCCGGATCCGAGGATGATCACCGCGGGGCGCTCCCGCGGGGCCACCTCGGTCTCCTCGTCGTAGGAGGAGTAGTGGTAGGGGGTGGTGGCAGCGAACTCTGCAGCACAGGTGTCGACGGTCTTGAAGACCGGACGCACCCCGAGCGCGTGGCGGACCCCGCGGACGACGCTCTGTGGCATACGGCGCAGCGCTGCGATCTGCTCGTCGCTGAAGCCGTGACGTTTCACCTCGCGGAGCAGGTCGGGCGTCAGCATCGGTGCCGCGGCGAGATCCTCGGCCACCTCGTTGATCAGCTGGATCTGGTCGAGGAACCACGGGTCGATCCCGGTGGCCTCGTGCACCTCTGCGACCGGGCACCCCCCACGCAGCGCTTGCTGGACGAGGACGAGTCGGCCGTCGGTCGGGATCCTCGCATCCTCGAGCAGCCGCCCCGCGTGCGCCCGGGTGACCTCACCGTCCCAGTGGAAGGAAGCGCCCTTCTTCTCGAGGGAGCGCAGCGCCTTCTGCAGCGCTTCGGTGAAGTTGCGGCCGATGGCCATCGCCTCCCCGACCGACTTCATCGTCGTGGTGAGGGTCGGGTCGGCCGCCGGGAACTTCTCGAAGGCGAAACGCGGCACCTTGACGACGACGTAGTCGAGGGTCGGCTCGAAGCTCGCCGGTGTCTCCCGGGTGATGTCGTTGGGGACCTCATCGAGGGTGTAGCCGATGGCCATCTTCGCCGCGATCTTGGCGATCGGGAAGCCGGTGGCCTTGGAGGCCAGGGCGCTCGAGCGCGAGACCCGCGGGTTCATCTCGATGACGATGACCTTGCCGTCGGCGGGACTGACGGCGAACTGGATGTTGCAGCCGCCGGTGTCGACCCCGACCTCACGGATGACCGCGATGCCGATGTCCCGCAGCCGCTGGTACTCGCGGTCCGTCAGCGTGAGGGCCGGGGCAACGGTGATCGAGTCGCCGGTGTGCACACCCATCGGGTCGAGGTTCTCGATGGAGCAGACGACCACGACGTTGTCGGCGTGATCGCGCATGATCTCCAGCTCGTACTCCTTCCACCCGATGATCGACTCCTCGAGGAGCACCTCGGTCGTCGGGGAGTACTGGAGGCCCTGGCCGGCGATCCGGCGCAGGTCTGCCTCGTCGTAGGCGAAGCCGGAGCCGAGGCCGCCCATCGTGAAGGACGGGCGGACCACGACCGGGTAGCTCAGCTCCTTCGCCGCCGCGATGCACTCGTCCATCGTGCGGCAGGTGACCGACCGGGCCGACTCGGCGCCGCACCGCTGGACGACACCCTTGAACTTCTCGCGGTCCTCGCCGAGCTGGATCGCCTCGACGCTGGCCCCGATGAGCGGGCAGTCGTACTTCTCCAGCACCCCGGCGTCGTGCAGGGCGATCGCACAGTTGAGTGCGGTCTGCCCGCCCAGCGTGGCCAGCACGGCGTCCGGGCGCTCCTTGGCGATGATCGCCTCGACGACCTCTGGCGTGATCGGCTCGACGTAGGTCGCGTCCGCCATCTCCGGGTCGGTCATGATCGTGGCCGGGTTGCTGTTGACGAGAATGACGCGGATACCCTCCTCGCGCAGCACCCGGCACGCCTGGGTGCCGGAGTAGTCGAACTCACAGGCCTGCCCGATGACGATCGGGCCGGAGCCGATGACCAGGACGCTCGCTAGGTCGGTGCGTTTGGGCATCAGGCGCTGACTTCCTCGTCGTCGTGGAGTGGGTGTGGACGGCGCATCAGCTGCACGAAACGGTCGAAGAGCTGTGACGCGTCGTGCGGGCCGGCCGCCGCCTCCGGGTGGAACTGGACCGAATACGCGGGCACCTCAAGGCATTCCAGCCCCTCGACGACGTCGTCGTTGAGGCACACGTAGGAGACCCGAACCCGGCCGTAGGGCGTGTTGCTGTCCCGGTCCAAGGGCGCATCGACGGCGAAGCCATGGTTGTGGGCCGTCACTCCTACCGCGCCGGTGGTCCGGTCGAGCACGGGCAGGTTGATGCCGCGGTGGCCGTACTTCAGCTTGTAGGTGCCGAAGCCGAGAGCCCGGCCGAG
>JAKDLQ010000280.1 GCA_030452775.1 Micrococcales bacterium
GCGGCGATGTCATCGACGCCGAGGCACAGCGGGCGGCTGCTGAGGCCCGCGTCAAGGAAGCGGAGGCCGAGGCGGCGCGGGCTCGCGCCGAGGCCGAGCGACTCCGCGGCGACAGCACGCTCTGAGTGCCCGCCACGGCACGAGAGGCTCGAGGACCCTGATGCCCTCCCTGCTGCGCAAACGCAACCCCGAGGGGCGGATGTCGCTGGGCGATCACCTGCGTGAGCTGCGCAACCGGGTGACCATCGCCGGCCTGGCGATTCTCGCCGGTGGCGTGCTGGGGTGGGTCAAGTACGACTGGGTCGTGGCGACCCTCACCAAGCCGATCAACGACATCGCGGCGGAGCGGGGTGGCCTCGTCACGATCAACATGGCGGGCCTCACCGATCCGCTCGCCATCCAGCTGACCGTGTCCATCTTCGTCGGCGTCATCCTCGCCTCACCGGTCTGGCTCTGGCAGATCTGGGGCTTCGTCGTGCCCGGCCTCACGAAGAAGGAGAAGCGCGTCGCGCGGCTCTTCATCGTCGCCGCCGTGCCGCTCTTCCTCGCAGGGTGCCTGCTCGCCTTCCTCATGCTGCCCAAGGCGGTCTCGATCCTGCTCGGCTTCACGCCGGAGAAGGCGGCCAACCTGCAGGACGCCTCAGCGTACTTCGCTTTCGTGTTGAAGTTCATCGTCGCCTTCGGATGCGCCTTCCTGCTACCCGTGTTCCTCATCGCGCTCAATCTCGTCGGTGTCCTTCCGGCCCGGGCCATGCTCAAGGCATGGCGCCCGGCCGTCATGATCATCTTCGTGTTCGCCGCGATCATGACCCCGACCCCGGACGCGTACACGATGTTCGCCCTCGCCGGGCCCATGATCGCCCTCTTCTTCGCGGCCGTCGGCCTCGCCTTCCTCTTCGACCGTCGCAAGCTGGCCAACCAGCCCGACTGGCTCGACGCCCCGGACGACGAGGCCTCCCCACTGTAGCGTTCCGGTGTGCAGCATCGTCTCGTCCTTATCGTCAACCCGACGTCCGGCAGGGGCGCCGGGCGGTCGGTCGGCGCGCGGACCCTGGCGCTGCTGCGAGCCAGCGGCCACGAGGTCGTGAACGCTTCGGGCGCGTCGGCCACACAGGCCAGGGAGCGGGCCGAGCAAGCCTTCGGAGAGGGGTCGGACACCCTGGTGGTCGTCGGCGGAGACGGGACGGCGCACCTCGGGATCAACCTCTGCGCCGGCCGGCCGGTCCGCCTGGGGGTGATCCCGGCCGGCACCGGCAACGACTTCGCGCGCAACCTCGGGATCCACGTCGGTGACCCCGTCGCCGCGGTCCGGCTCATCGATGCCGGCGTGACCCACCGCATCGACGCGGGGAGGGTCACGCTCGAGTCTGGACAGCAGCGCTGGTTCGGAGGCGTCCTCGGTGCCGGCTTCGACGCCGTGGTCGCCGCGCGCGCCGGGAGGATGCGCTGGCCGCGGGGTCAGCCGCGCTACGCCCTCGCCATACTGCGCGAGCTTCCCGTCTTCAGGCCGATCCCGTATGCCGTCGAGCTCGATGGCCGGCGCATCGAGACGCGCGCGATGCTGGTGGCCGTCGCCAACACCGCCTCCTTCGGCGGTGGCATGCGGGTCTGCCCCGACGCCGACTGGACGGACGGTCTCTTCGACGTCCTCGTCCTGCACGAGCTCTCGATGCCGGCCTTCCTGCGGGTGTTTCCCTCGGTCTACAGCGGCAGACATGTGGACCACCCGGCGGTCGAGATCATCCGGGCAGGGCGGGTCCGCCTGGAGGCTACTGGGATTCACGCTCAGGCGGACGGGGAGATGGTGGGCGGACTCCCGCTCGACGTCGACCTCGTGCCGGCCGCACTCGAGGTCTTCGCCGGCCGGTGCAGACTGGATCGGATCGGAGGATCGCCATGACGCAGCGCTCGACCTGGCCCCATCTGGCGGCGTTCTCGACACAGTTCGACTTCGCTCTCGACGACTTCCAGATCGAGGCGTGCCGCGCCGTCGAGGAGGGGCGCGGAGTCCTCGTGGCCGCGCCGACCGGTGCCGGCAAGACCGTGGTGGGGGAGTTCGCCGTCCACCTCGCGCTCGCGATGGGCCGCAAGGCCTTCTACACCACGCCGATCAAGGCACTGTCCAACCAGAAGTATGCCGATCTCGTGGGGCGGCACGGCGCAGAGCGGGTCGGTCTGCTGACCGGTGACGCGTCGATCAACGGCGAGGCCCCGATCGTCGTCATGACGACCGAGGTGCTGCGCAACATGATGTATGCCGGATCTAGCACGTTGCGTGGTCTCGGGTGGGTCGTCGTGGACGAGGTGCACTACCTTGCGGACCGCTTCCGCGGCGCGGTCTGGGAGGAGGTCATCATCCACCTGCCGCCGAGTGTGGCCGTGGTGTCCCTGTCCGCGACCGTGTCCAACGCCGAGGAGTTCGGCGCCTGGCTCGACGAGGTCCGCGGCGACACGGCCGTCGTCGTGTCCGAGCATCGTCCGGTCCCGCTCTGGCAGCACATGATGGTGGGCAGGACGATGTTCGACCTCTTCGTCGAGGAGGGCGGGCATCGCCCCGGGAGTTCGCCGGACTCACGTGGTGCCGGCGGCCGGCACGGCGAGGGTCGTGAGGCTCGGGTCAATCCCGAGCTCGTGCGCCGGATCCGCGGCTTCGAGGGTCGGG
>JAKDLQ010000281.1 GCA_030452775.1 Micrococcales bacterium
ATGGAGATCACCCAGTTCACCTACTTCCAGCAGGTCGGCGGGCAGAACCTCGACCCGGTCTCGGTCGAGCTGACCTACGGCATGGAGCGCATCATGATGGCGCTGCAGGGCAAGACGCACTTCAAGGACATGGTCTACGCCCCGGGCCTCAGCTACGGCGAGGTCTTCGGGCAGAGCGAGTACGAGATGTCCCGCTACTACCTCGACGACGCGGACGTCCAGACCAACCGGGAGCTCTTCGAGCGCTACACGGCCGAGGCGCGCCGGCTGATCGACGCGCGCCTGCCGGTCCCCGCGCACACCTACATCCTCAAGAGCTCGCACGCGTTCAACGTCCAGGACTCCCGCGGCGCGATCTCGACGACGGAGCGGGCCACCGCGTTCGGCGTGATGCGCCGGCTGGCCCGTGAGGTCTCACGCCTCTGGGTGGAGCGGCGCGAGGAGCTCGGGTTCCCGCTGCTCGGCACCCCTCCGGCACCGGCGCTCGGTCATGCGGTCATGCCGCCGGCCACGGGAGAGCAGGGGTATGCCGCTGTGCCCGGCGATCCCGGCGGCGCGGCTCCGCGGTTGCTGGCGATCGAGATCGGGTTCGAGGAGCTGCCACCGCACGTCGTCGACCAGGCGATCGAGCAGGTCCGGGCCGGTCTTGCCGACGGCCTCGGCGCGAGCCGACTCGAGCACGGCGAGGTGTCGGTGGTCGGCACCCCTCGGCGGATCATCGCGCTCGTGCCCGCCGTCGATGCTCACGAACCCGAGGCGGTGGTGCTGCGCAAGGGCCCGAAGGTCACTGCGGCATACGACCCGGACGGCACCCCGACCAAGGCCGCCGAAGGGTTCGCCCGCGGCCAGCAGGTCGATGTCTCGACGCTCGTCCGTGCGGAGTTCGCGGGAGCCGAACACGTGGCGGTCGAGGTGCCCCAGACCGGCCGAGACGTCTTCGAGGTCGTGGGCTCCCTTGTGGCACAGGTCATCTCTGGACTGCGCGCCGACAAGAACATGCGGTGGTGTGACCCGGCGCTGTCCTACAGCCGACCGATCCGGTGGGTCGTCGCGCTCTGGGGTGAGGCGATCATCCCCGTCGCCGTGTCGCAGCTGCGGTCGGGACGGACGACCTACGCCGAGCGGACCGACGAGTCACCGCTCGTCGAGATCGAGAACGCCGACGTCCTGGTCCCGAAGCTCACCGAGCGGGGCATCGTCCTCGACCCCGTCACGCGGCGAGAGTCTGTTGTCGCGCAAGCGCGCTCGCTCGCGGAGTCAGTCGGTGGACATGTCGACGCCGGAGCCGAGGCGGCCCTGGTCGATGAGATCACCAACCTCGTCGAAGCGCCCCACGGGATCATCGGCTCGTTCGAGCAGCGCTACCTCGAGCTGCCGGACCAGGTCCTCACGACCGTCATGGGCAAGCACCAGCGCTACCTCCCGGTGCGCGACACGCAGGGGGCCCTCATGCCCTACTTCGTCACGATGGCGGGCAGCGCCTGCGACGAGGACCTCGTGCGCCGCGGCAACGAGAACGTCCTGCGTGCCCGCTACGAGGATGCCGCCTTCTTCTACGAGGCGGACCTCACGGTCCCGCTCGCGGACCTGCGGGCCGGGATCGCCAGGCTGACCTTCGAGGACCGGGTCGGGTCGATGGCGAAGCGGGCCGACCGGATCCGCGACATCGCGAGCGCGCTGGGATCGGGCCTCGAAGGCGAGTCTGCGCTCGACGCCGACGAGGCGGCGACGCTGGCCCGGGCCGGCGAGCTGGCCAAGTTCGACCTCGCGTCGCAGATGGTCGTCGAGCTGCCGAGCATGGCCGGGACGATGGCCCGCGAGTACGCCATCCGCGCCGGGGAGACCCAACCGGTGGCCGACGCGCTCTACGAGATGGAGCTGCCGCGATCGGGGGGTGACGTGCTGCCGACGTCGCGTCCTGGCGCGCTGCTCGCCCTCGCCGACCGCTTCGACCTGCTCATGTCGATGTTCGCGCTCGGTGCCGAGCCGACTGGATCGTCGGACCCGTTCGCGCTGCGGCGCGCCGCGCTCGGGGTCATCGCCATCCTCCGGATGCAGCCGTCCCTCGCCGGGATCTCGGTCCGCCGCGGTCTCGAGGTCGCCGCGGACCGGCTGCGCCTCCAGGGCGTCGAGGTCCCGGTCGAATCACTCGACAGCGCAGTGGAGTTCGTCACCGGACGCTTCGGCCAGCAGCTCCACGACGAGGGCGTCCCCTCGGCGCTCGCAGCCGCGGTCGCCCCCCTCGCAGGGTCCCCCGGCAAGGCAGACGCCGCGCTCGCCGACCTCGAAAAGGTCCGAGCCCGGGACGGCTTCGACCGGCTCGTCGAGGCGACCCAACGCATCACCCGCCTCGTCCCGCCAGGGAGCCCGGCGGCATACGACCCGGCGGTGCTGCGCGAGGACGCGGAGCGCGCCCTGCACGACACGGTCGACACCCTGCCCGACCTCTCCGAGGCCACGCTGCCCGAATGGGCCGGCGTGGCGGACCAGCTCGTGCCGGGGCTCGGACGATTCTTCGACGAGGTGCTCGTCATGTCCGAGGAGCCGGAGCTGCGCGCCGCTCGGCTCGGGCTGCTGCAGACCGTCATCGCCCGGGCCCCGCGTGGTCTCGACTGGCGCGCCCTGCACTCCGCACTGGCCTCCCCGGGCA
>JAKDLQ010000282.1 GCA_030452775.1 Micrococcales bacterium
GGTTCATCCCGCCCACCTCTGGTCACGCCGAGGTATTCGGGACCGAGGTGGGCAGGGTGCCGGTCCACCGCATGGCCGAGGCCGGAGTGAGCCGGACCTTCCAGCAGTCGAAGTTGTTCAATCGGCTCTCCGCACTCGACAACGTCCTCGTCGGCGCCCACCTGGTCGCCCGGCCCACGTTCCTGCGACGCCTGCTGTGGCTGCCGCAGGCCCGGCGTGACGAGGCAGCCGCCCTTGGGCACGCACAGCGCTCTCTCGAGCGGGTCGGTCTCGCCGATCTGGCCGGGAGCCGGGCCGGGTCGCTGTCCTATGGGGATCAACGCCGGCTCGAGATCGCCAGGGCGCTTGCCTCCGACCCCTCGCTGCTCATCCTCGACGAGCCCGCCGCCGGGATGAACCACGTCGAGGCGGCCGCGTTGTCCGAGCTGATCACCTCCTTGTCCCACGGCGGGCTGACGATCCTGCTCATCGAGCACAACGTCGGAATGGTCCTTCGCACCTGCTCGCGCATCGTGGTGCTCAACTTCGGTCAGGTCATCGCGACCGGCACCCCCGAGGAGATCGCGGCGAACCCGGAGGTCATCGAGGCCTACCTCGGGTCCGCCACCGAGGGTGACTCCAACTCCGGCGCTGGTCCGGACTTCCCCGCCGGGCCGCACAGCGACCCATCGGTCCCTGAGGCCGACCGGGGCGCTTCGCCCGACCCGACCCGTCAGCCCCACCGGAGGCCCTGATGACGAGCGAGCCGATCCTCGTCGTCGAGGACCTGCACGTGGCCTACGGGCGTGTCGAGGCCGTCCGTGGCGTCTCCTTCTCTGCAACGTCCGGCTCCCTCGTGACCCTGGTCGGCGCCAACGGGGCGGGGAAGTCCTCGATCATCAACGCGATCTCGGGAATGCTCAGGCCGCGGACCGGCACGATCCGCTTCGACGGGGAAGACATCACCAAGGCGCCGTCGCACCGCCTCGTGGGACGGGGCCTCGTCCAGGTCCCAGAGGGTCGCCAGATCCTCGGGACCCTGACGGTCGAGGAGAATCTCATCCTCGGCGGCTGGCACGTCGGTGGGGCCTCCACACAGACCTTGGAGCAGATGTACGAGCGCTTCCCCGTCCTCGGCGAACGTCGAGGCCTGCCTGCCGGCGCGCTCTCCGGCGGCGAACAGCAGATGCTCGCCATCGCGCGGGCGCTGGTGGCCCGACCCAAGGTCATGCTGATGGACGAGCCGTCGATGGGCCTCGCGCCAAGAGTCGTCGACGAGGTCTTCCGGGTCATCGAGCAGATCCGTAGCTCGGGCACCACGGTCATCCTCGTCGAGCAGAATGCTCGGCGAGCCCTGCGCGCGGCAGACCACGGCTACGTGCTACAGAGCGGTGAGATCGTCCATTCAGGACCGGCGCACGACCTGCTCGCCGACCCCCGGATCGTGCAGGCCTACCTCGGCGTGGAACAGCAGGCCGGACCCGTCACTCCCTCGCCTCCCGCGCTCGAAGGTCCGCCAGAGCCGCCCGATACAGGCTGAAGTCGCGCCGCAGGCCCGGTTCGACGATCGTGGACCAGACAACGGCCCCCTGCCGGTCGATGAGGAAGGTCCCGCGTCGCGGAGCGCCCTCCGCCTCGTTGAAGACGCCATACGCCTGGGACACCTCACCGTGCGGCCAGAAGTCGGAGAGCAACGGGAAGAAATGACCCTCGGCGTCCGCCCAGACGCGGTGGGTGTACATCGAGTCGCACGAGATGGTGAGGACCTGGATGTCGTCCGTCTGGAAGTCCTCCAGCCCATCGCGGATCTCGCGCAGCTCGCCGGTGCAGATCCCCGAGAACGCGAAAGGGTAGAACACGATCGCGACGTTCGTGCCGCGCAGGTCGGCCAGGGCGATCTCCTGTCCGTGCTGGTCGCGCAGGGTGAAGAGGGGCGCCTCATCGCCGATCCGCACCGCGGGGCTGGGAGTGGTCATGCCGGACAGTATGCCGCTGTGCTCCGTCACAGCCGCGCCGCCCCGTCGGTGCGGCCCCGCTCCGCAGCGGGGTCCACGTCACTTAGCGGTGCGAACCCTTGGGCGTCATCAGCCGCGTGGCACCCCAGTCGTTCGCGACATTGAACGTCCCGCCGGTGAGCAGTCCGGCGGTCGACGCGGCCTCCTCGACCTCGCTCATCTCGACGTGTCCGGCCCGCCCCGCCTTGGGCGTGAGCAGGACGATGAAACCCTGGTCGAACAGCTTGGTGATGCCGTCCACCAGGAGGTCGACCAGGTCGTCATCTCCGGCGCGATACCAGATGATCACCCCGTCGGCTCCGTTGTTGAAGTCCTCGTCCTCCAGCTCCGAGCCGACGATGTCCTCGACGTCGAAGCGCAGATCGTCTGCGACGTCGTGGTCATAGCCGAACTCCTGGATGATCTGGCCCTGGGCGAAGCCGAGCTTGCCGAGGGTGGCCGCTGCCGCGGTCGCGCTCACTGTCACCAGCCCTTCCGTTCGTGGATGCGTGGACGGGAGCCCACGGTCACATCAAGTGCACTAGGTCCGGCACGATAGTGCAAGCGCATGACCGCCCAGGCGGCGTCGCCGGCCCGCTCGTCCGCGTGGACGGCATCGCACCCCTGGGATGTCGACCGGCTCGGGCTGTGTCGAGATGGGTCCT